>CALHWA010000120.1 GCA_938036845.1 uncultured Candidatus Saccharibacteria bacterium
GCGAGTGGCCACCACACAGCAATGTTCTCCACGGCACTGATCGAGGTGGCAGGTCAGCGCCAGCTCAACGACCTCAATGCGACAGTCGGCTCTACCGCGCGGATGCAACAGTTCTTTGCCGAGGCTAAGCGAGCCAATGTGGACTTCGTCGTGCTAGAGATTACCAGCCACGCCCTTGATCAGCATAAGCTTGATGGTGTGCCAATTGACGTTGCAATCATGACCAACCTCACCCAAGACCACCTCGACTACCACAAGACAATGGAACGCTATGCCGCCGCCAAGGGCAAACTCTTTGCTCGAAAGCCGCGCTACATTGTGCTCAACCGTGATGACGAATGGTTTCCATTCTTTGATAAGTACACGGCGCGTGAGCAGAAGATTACCTATGGCCAAGATGCAGCTGCCACAGCCCGCATCACGCAGGCAGCGACCTGCAAAGAGGGTGGCAGTGCAACGGTGCTTCTTGGTGATGCGACAAAGCTGCCACTGACAACACACCTCCCAGGGATATTTAATATTTACAACATGACGGCTGCAGCGGCTGCTTGCCAATTGCTGGGCGTCGCACCAGCGGACATTGCTCGGGGTGTAGCTAACCTCACTGGCGTGCCAGGACGCTTCGAACGTGTGCCAGTGGATACGCCATATGATGTGGTAGTCGATTATGCCCACACCCCTGATGCACTTGAAAAGCTACTGACCTCAGCGCAGGCCATCACCAAGCAGCGTATTATCCTGGTCTTTGGCGCGACGGGCGATCGCGACAAGGCGAAGCGGCCCATCATGGGTGAGATTGCTGCTCGTCTGGCCGACCAGATCATCGTTACCGACGAAGAGAGCTACAACGAAGAGCCAGCTGGCATCCGTCAGGCAATCCTGCGCGGCATTCACCAGGCGGGCGGGGCAGATCACACCAAGGAGATTGCCGACCGGCGTGAGGCCATCGCCCAGGCGCTCGCTATCGCCCAGGCGGGCGATACCATTCTTATCACTGGTATGGGCCATGAACAATTCCGTATCATCAACGGCCAGCGCCAACCGTGGAATGACGCGGCAGTGGTGCGAAGTTTGGTTGCTGAGCATAAGTAGTAGCGGCATTCTGACCCCTGATATAGCGAGGTTTCGAAGAGAGTTTTTCCGGGCTATCCACTAGCTTTTTTACCCATATTTTGCTATACTACATCGTAGCGTATACTGCTACGCAGATTATGATACAGTCTATTCCATTTTTGAAATTTCTCTCGCCACGCAATCTTGCTATCGCTGGTATGGTTGCATTGGTTGGTATTGGTCTATGGCGGATTCCGTCCGTCCATGCAGCATCGCGCCAGCCAGGTAGTGGCGAGCATATCATCACATTGCACGAAGGCACGGCCAAGCGCGGGTTCTACACCAAGGCAACTACCTTGCGTGATGCGTTGCGTGAGGCAAATGTGCGACTTGACGATAAAGACCGCACCGAGCCCGAGCTTGATACGCCACTAGAGAGCGCCTCGTACGAAGTAAACATCTATCGAGCGCGGCCAGTGGTGATCCGCGATGGCGGGGCAGATACGAAGCTTATTACCGCTTATCGCACAGGCAAGCAGATTGCAGAGCAGGCAGGTATTCCATTGCACGATGAAGACCAAGCGGTGCTGGCTCGCTCGCGCGATATCATTGCTGATGGGGCAGCAGAGGTGATGACAATCCGCCGCGCAACGCCCTTTACCCTTGTATTTTATGGCAAAACCATCCAGGCATACACGATGGAGAAGACGGTCGGTGCAATGCTCAAGGCTAAGAAAATTACCTTAGGTGCTGATGACACTCTCTCGGTGCCAGCGAGCGCACCATTGACGGCTGGCATGACGGTAGAACTCTGGCGTAATGGCAAGCAGACGGTGACGGTAGAGGAAGAAGTCGATTTCAAGACGGAGGAGATTAAGGATGCCGACCGCGAGCGTGGCAAAAAAGAAGTCAAGACCGAGGGCAAAAAAGGCAAGAAGGCCGTGACGTACGAGATTATTATGAAGAATGGCCGCGAAGAGTCGCGCAAGCAGCTCAGCAGTGTGGTGACGCAAGAGCCGGTCAACCGGGTGGAGATCGTTGGGACGAAGAAGAAGTCGGTCGATACCACCTTTAGCGGTGACTTTGCGGGGGCGCTAGCGAAGCTGCGTAGCTGCGAAGGGAGCTACACCTCCAACACTGGCAATGGTTACTATGGTGCGTACCAATTTGACATCAAGACCTGGGGTGGCTTTGGTGGCTATGCCAATGCAGCACAGGCGCCACCAGAGGTGCAAGACCAAAAAGCCTGGGAAACGTACCAGCGTCGTGGCTGGCAACCCTGGCCAACGTGTAAGAATAAGATGGGGCTGCAAGACATCTACCGCTAGCAGCCTAGCTAAGAGAACGAGATGATTACGAAGAGCCTCCATCGCTTGTGGCAGCATCGTCAACCAATGATTGCCTGCTTGCTGGGGCTGAGTGTGATAAGCGGCCTTGTCGTGGCAAGCTATGCCTCGGCTCAGAGCCCAGTAGCGGTACCAGCTCGACTTGTTACTGTAGTAGAGAATGGTCGAGAGCGTGCTGTGTACTCGACTGCTTCGTCTGTGCGGGAGCTCATCGCTACCTCAGGTATGAAGATCGATGCCTCGCATGACTCCGTCTCGCCCCACCTTGATACGTCGCTTGCGCAGGCAGCGCCAACAGTGACGATTCAGCGTGCTCGGTTAGTCACTGTGATAGATGGTAAGAACCGTTCTCGTGTGCTCACCTCAGCGCAAACGCCGCAGGATATTGCTAAGGCGGCTGGTATGGTACTCTACCGCGAGGACAGAGCCAGCTTCCAGACACCTGGCAACATTGCACTGGACGGGCCAAGTGAGATAATGACCATCCATCGCGCACCAACACATACGGTGACGGCGGAGGAGCCGATTGCATTTGCGACCGAGACGATTAAAGATAAGCAGCAGTTCATCGGTAGCAAAACAATCAAGCGAGCTGGCCAGCCAGGTATACGCCGCATGACCTATACGGTTGAGATGAAGGATGGCGCTGAAGTGCAACGCCGCTTGACAGCGCAAACAGTGGTAAAGCAGCCGATTACGCAAGTAGAAGTAGTTGGAACGAAGCCCAAGAATCCATTGACGAAGAGCAAGGGCGCGCATCACTTTACTGACAGCAAAGGGGTGAGCCATCGCGAGACATACTATGATTTGCCGATGAACGTCGCCATGCGTAACTGTGGTGGCGGCACTTACACCATTCGCGATGATGGCGCCAAGGTTGATAAAGACGGCTACATCCTCGTGGCAGCGAATTATGGCAACTACCCACGCTGCTCGGTAGTTGAGACAAGCATGGGCCCAGGCAAAGTGTATGATACTGGCAGCTTTGCCACCAAGCATCCGCATGGCTTCGACCTCGCGACGGACTGGACGAAGGCGGACGGGAAGTAGGCTATCCTTTCTCTCTTCATAGTTGTAGATAATTAGGTGAGAAAATGACAAAAACTGAGAGTAGTCTAGCGGCAGTATAAGAAACTCACGCAGAGCATAACATCGCTAACCCTGGTATAATACAATCATGGCATTACAAAACAAAAAATCTCTAGGGCAGCATTGGCTCAAAGACCCGGATATGCTAGCAGCGATTGCCGATGCAGCGGCGCTAACCCCTGACGATACAGTATTGGAAATTGGTCCTGGGCTTGGCACATTGACAAGCCGGCTCCTTGCTCGGGCGGGCAGGGTAACTGCGGTAGAGTACGATGCTGATCTAGCGCGTAAACTACCAGGACAATTCCCTGGCAAGCAATTAACAGTCGTACATGAGGATATTCTGCAGTTTGACCTTAGTCAGCTTCCTACTGGCTATGTCGTGGTAGCAAATGTGCCGTATTATATTACGAGCAAGATTGTCCAAAAGCTGCTGACAGCGGAGAATAAGCCGCGCCGTACAGTGCTGCTGGTGCAGAAGGAAGTAGCTGAGCGAATTGCCGCTGAGCCCGGTGCAATGAGCCTATTAGGGGTGAGTGCTCAGCTCTATGCTGAGGCGAAGCAAGGCCCAGTGGTGCCGCGCCAATTCTTTGTGCCACCGCCCAAGGTAGATTCGCAGGTAGTGGTGCTCGAGACGCGTGCTCAGCCTCTCGTGTCGCCAGCAGACGAAAAGGATTTCTTCCGCGTGGTACGGGCGGGCTTTGTAGCTAAGCGCAAGAAGCTGCGCAGTGCACTTGCGGCGGGCCTTGCACTAGACAAGACAGAAGTCGAGACGATGCTGCAACACGCTGGTATATCGCCAGACTGGCGGGCAGAGGATGTGTCGATTGCCCAGTGGTTCGCTATTATGCAAGAGTGGCGCGCGCGATGATCCGGGCTGATCAGCCTACTTGCTTTCCGCCAGAACTCCTCGTTAGCGTGTCATCGAGCAGTGGTGGCACAATGCTCAATCGCACGCTAGGCGAAACACATCACCCGCAGGTAGTGGCACACCGACAGGCCTTTTGCCAGGTGAGCGGGGCCGCATATACGGATGTGGTGTATCAGCGGGTTGTCTATGGCGCAGGCCGCAGCTATGACCAACTTTGCGAGGTCGATAGCGCTGCGACGACTCGCCATACTGCCGAGATGGTGGCGGACGGCCTCGTGACGCGCTCACCTGGAGTGGGGCTATTGTTGCCAGTGGCTGATTGCGTGGCGACGGTACTGTATGATCCGGTGCAGCGGGTGCTCGTACTATTGCATCTGGGGCGGCATTCGACACTCTCGCCGCTGCTTGTCCGGACAATTGATCGCCTCGTCTACGAAGGCTCTCGGGCAGAGGATATCATTGTCTGGATGAGCCCGAGCGCGCAGCGGCAGAGCTACGTCATGCAGTATTTTGACCAGGCAACTGACCCAGCCTGGCATTCTTTTTGCTCGCACGACGCTGATGGTATCCATCTTGACTTGCAGGGCTTTAATGCTGCTGCGTGCCAGCGCGCGGGCATTGC
>CALHWA010000121.1 GCA_938036845.1 uncultured Candidatus Saccharibacteria bacterium
ATTGAGGTGGGGCATTTGGAGGTCGAGCAGGATGATGTCGGGGTGAGTTCGCTGCACCAGCATGATGCCAGCTTTGCCATCGCCTGCAACTTCCACCGCAAAGCCGGCCGCTTCGAACTTCATGCGGTACATTTGGCTGATGGTTTGGTCGTCTTCGATGATGGCAATTTTAACCATTTGCTTTATAATAGCAGGTGTAGCATGAAAATGGAACAAAATCACCCAAAATCAAGTACGGCGTCTATATCAGCTAAACCACTGGTGGCACTGGGTAGCGCGCTGGCCACCGCGACCGACTTTGCAGAGGTGGTGGCAGCGGTGCGTTCGGCGTTGGAGGCAGTTGCCCAGCCAGCCTGGTGCGGGGTGATGGTGACGGTGGATGGAGCGCCGCCGCTAATTGACTTGCCAGATGAATGCGCTACCTCTGTTGGCACACTCTTGCCGCTATGTAAAGAAGCAACGGTGCGCACAATGACCGCCATGCCACCCAAGCGCCACGCACTTCGTCGTTACAACATTGCTGTAGTGCTGCGGCTGGTGTGGCAGGGCAATCACTGTGGATATATCGTGCTGGGGTCGCCAATTGGGCAAGCCACATATACCGCTGCACAGCGAGCCACTCTTGCAATGATAGCCCAGCAGTGTGCACTGACGCTGATGGCGCAGCAGTGCCACAATACCACGCAGCAATTCCAGCAGCAACTCACCCAAGCGGTAGACCGCGCAACGCGCCAACTACGCGCCTCGAACCGCCGCCTGCGTGAGCTCGATGCAGCGAAGGATGAGTTCGTCAGTATGGCGAGCCACCAGCTGCGTACACCGCTCACTAGTGTGAAGGGCTATATATCGATGGTGCTGGAGGGCGATGCTGGTGAGATTAATGCCACGCAGCGCACCTTCCTTACTGAGGCCTTTACGAGTAGCGAGCGAATGGTGCAGCTGATTGGCAACTTCCTTAATGTGTCGCGCATCCGCACTGGCAACTTCACAATCGACTTCCATCCAGGCGATGTTGCTGCGCTGGTAGCAGAGAGCATTGAGTCTATTCAGCTCATTGCCGAGCGCCACCATTTGCGAGTGGACTATCGATCGCGTGGGGTTATACCACCTCTGTTAATCGATGAAAATAAGCTCCGGCAAGTCATCGTTAATTATATCGATAATGCTATTTACTACTCGCCTGGTGCTGATGTTATTACGGTACGGCTCTACCCCAAGGATGGCTGGGTGGTGTGCACGGTGCAAGACCATGGCATTGGGGTGCCGCAGGGCGAGCAGCGCAAGATCTTTACGAAGTTCTTCCGGGCGCACAATGCCCAGCTGCAGCGGCCCGATGGTACAGGGATTGGGCTATTCTTGGCAAAGAAGATCGTGCTGGGGCACCATGGCGAGCTGATCTTTCATTCGCGGGAGGGGCAGGGTAGTACCTTTGGTTTCCGTCTGCCGATCGATCGCCTCACGCCGCACCAGAATATTTCACCAAACGAAAATCACTCCCCACGTGGGAAGTGAAAATCGCACATCTCCTGGGCTGGGTAAGATACCCAAGGAGTCCTCCTTTGCTTGGCACCTCTCGCACGGGTGCCAAGTGTGAATTTGCACAGTTATAGCGTGAACAAACCAGACAAATGCAGTATGGGTTCTCCTGCATCTCGTGGCTTGCGATGGCTGTATCGAGTGCTGTTTGTGTTAGTTGTCTCCACCATGCAAGTGCATGACACGATCAGTTTAGCATCATGATTATGGCGTGTCAAGCCTTTTTTACAACATTATCGCTAGACAAGTGTCGATTTTTTTGCTATAGTGACTAGGCGGCCTCATCGTCTAGCGGTTAGGACACTGGGTTCTCATCCCAGCAACCCGGGTTCGATTCCCGGTGAGGTCACCATAAAGGGATTTATCATCCATTCGGATACGGAATAGCTCGTTTACCTCTGGTAGCGGGCTGTTTTTGTGAGTTCTAAACTTTATTTCATCGTAAGTTGGGACTTTATTGAAGATAGCGGCGAAAAAGGCGGCTTTTCGCAAGGGATTACAGAGGTCAAGTAGTAGCTCAGGGAGGTGTTCCAAAATATATTTGGCGTATTGCAAGACTTGGTCGAATTCGGCTTGTAGGTTGGGCTGATTGGCGATTTCTTTGTCTAGTTTTGCTAGCTCATTTTCGGCGCTAATAATATCCTCTTCCAAGTACGTAAGCGCCGTTTCGCTCGTGACAACGCGCATTCTGTCCACGGTCGCCCGAATCTGGTTTTGCAGGCTCTGGCGGTACTCTAGGCGCTGTTGGTTGGCTTCTAGTTGCTTTGCTTGGCGCTCGCGCCACAGTTCGGCAATAGCAGCGATAATGTCGTCAACGTACTCCGGCTTTACGGTAATTTGTGGCGGGCC
>CALHWA010000122.1 GCA_938036845.1 uncultured Candidatus Saccharibacteria bacterium
GTATACACCAAGCGAGACTCCAGCCCAGCATAGGCACCACTCCCCTGCAGCATAAGCTCCACCCGGTCGCTGGTGTGCTCCATCACCTGCCACTGGCTGGTGCGGCCAAAGCCATGCTGCGCCAAGCCACTCGCTCCGCCCGGGCCGAAGTTGGGCAGGCAAACGTGGCAGCCACCGCGCGTTTTGCGCTCGCCATCAGAGGTCGTGAGCTGCTGCAGTGGGTAGAATACATCCCCATGCTCGTCAGCCAGGCTAGTGATATACGCGCCGCTTGTCGTGATAGTTGCGGTGGTTGTGCCAGTGTGTAGCGTGATGTTCATCGGTATTCCTCGCTTCTTTATTTTATTGTGTATGGCTAATCAACAATCCCAAAATCCTGCAGCCGCTGCGCCTCTACTACTGACCAATCGGCAATCGCCGTACGCCGCAGCGCCGCGCAGTACGCCCCCGTGCCAAGCTGCGTGCCAATATCTACCGCCAGGCTGCGGATGTATGTGCCACTGCTCACCCGCGTGCGAATGACGAGCCGCGGATACTGATACTCCAGCATCTCTAGTGAGTGGATCGTAATGGTGCGCTCTGGCAACTCCACCTCTTTACCATCGCGCGCGAGCTTATAGGCCCGCTGGCCATTAATTTTGATGGCACTAAAGATTGGTGGCCGCTGGCGAATCTCACCAATGAAGTGCTGCAGCACCTTATCAATCTGCTGACGTGATGGCGGTGTGATAGGATCCTTAGTATCTTCCGGCAGATAAGGAGCAATCTCCCCTTCTGGGTCGCCCGTGGTGCTGGTTTGGCCCAGGATGATCGTCGCTTCGTACGTCTTATCGAGCTTAGTGTAGCGCATGGCATTGCGGCACTCCGTGCCCGTCACCAGCAGCAAAAGGCCCGTTGCAAAGGGGTCGAGTGTACCACAGTGCCCCACCTTCACCTTCTTGCCAGCCTGCTGGCTCAGCACCCGCCGCACCCGCGCCACCACCCCAAAGCTCGTCATACCAGCTGGCTTGTCGATATGGAGAATGCGGTTATATGATGAATCGGATGTTTGGTGCGTCATGTGGTTAGTATAGCATGATGGAACAAAAAACCAGCCGTGGTGGCTGGTTCTCTGGGTGTTTTTATATTGCTAGAGTGATAACCCTACTTCTCCGGTACGTGGAATTGCGATGGGTTGGCTTGGTCTTTCTTGGCCTTAGCCTCAGACTGAAGCGCAGCATCGAGCTGGGCCATGGGGTTATCGGCATCAGGGCCAGGCAGCGGTGGCACGCCTGGTGGTAATGGTGGCAAGCTAGAGAAATCTGGCATTGGTGGCAGTGGCGGCAGAGCAGGCCCTTCGGCATCATCAGCTGGCGCGGCACGGTGCTTGGCGTCGAGGTCGGCCAGGGTTTCTTTGCCCGTTGGCGGTGGAAGGATGTCGTCGTTGTGAGCCATCGGCACACGCGGCATGTCATTCACATTGGGGACGGTTGGCTCGTGATCAAGTGCTGCTGTGGCGGCATTGAGCGGCGCTTGGTTACCTGGTGTGTCATCGCTGTCGAGGTAGCGCCCACCCTTGTGCGAGAGGATGGTCTTGTTACGGCCATTCTCTCTCTCGCGGCGCTTGTCATCGGCCGCTTGCTTGGTAGTAGCATTAAGCGTGCCACCTAGGCTTGGCTCATTAAGCGGTGTCTCGATGGGCTGACGCCACGGCTCGGCGCTGCTATTGCGCCCTGATGAGCGGCGCGGGGCTGGTGCGGGCTCGGGCTGTGGATTATTCTTGGCCAATTGCTGGGCTAGCTCAGCTTCGTCGGCGTCGGTCTGGCTTAACTTTTTTTTTCCAGCCTCAGCGTTGTGTGAGATGACGAGTGACTTATCTTTGTTATTTGCCTGAGCAGGCTTCTTGCTGGCAGGCTTGGCAGGCATTGGACCTGCAGCAAGCTGCTTGGCCTCGGCGAGCTTGGCCGCAATCAGCTGCTGGTCACCGCCAGCACTCATCAGTTGTGCGGCGAGGGTCATAACGCGCGAGGTAGTCTTTTCGTTGCTAAAGCGCTCGGTGGCCGCTACAATGCCGGTCAAAAAGGCCGTGGCAATATGCTTGTCGAGGAGCGGCTGCTCATCATCTGTATTATCAAAGCCCTGAGCGAGGCTCGCCGCGAGCTCACTATAGCTGCTGGCCTGAGGATCCGTCCAGACGATATTGCCCAGCGTACCTGGCGCATCGATGTGCAGCGCTGCCACTGGCGACTCGCGCAGGATGCGGCCATGCCCTTTGAGCGCTGGGTCGAGGTCATCCTCGCTGCGCACACCGATCGTCACAACGAACTGCACATTGTAGTCGCCCTGGCTAAATTCCAAATCACTCTGGCTAATCGTTGCGCGGTATGGCGTGATGAAAATCTTAACGAGGTCGCCATCGAGCTTGTAGCGCAAATGGTCGGCCTTTTCCTTATCAAGGGCAATGATGAAATCTCGCAGACTATCCACCGTGCTCTCAAAGGTACGCTCTGGCTCAAGGAAGCCCACTGCCGTTGGCACGTCCCCACTAAAGACGGCTGTGGCGTGCTTGTCGAGCTTGTTGAGCAAAAGCGTCAACCCCAGTGCCGCACTCAGCTCATCTACCGTGGGGTGGGCATTGACTGCCACCAAAATATTATTACTCTCACCTAGTTTGTCGATGATTTGTTGCCGCACCTTTATCTCGTCCATAGCTCCTACTTTTGCCTTACCCAAAACTCCATCTATCCTACCATAAGTAATTTCGTTTCGTCAATGGCAAGTCGCGATTAACAGAGGTAGCCATGCGAAGTATAGCAAAGAAAAACACCTCTCTCGAGGTGTTTTGGTATATGCTCTCGCGCCTATTGCTTTACGCAAGTTTAACGCCAGCAGCCTTGGCAGCCTTGGCGAGCGATGCCTTGCGGCGGCTCGCGGTGTTTTTCTTGAGCAAACCCTTCTTAACGGCTTTATCAAGCTCGCTCTGGGCTTGGCTCAGGGCGGCGGCGCTTGGCTCAGCAGCGAAGGCCTTGGTGCTGGCCTTGATGGCGCGCTTGGTAGCAATGTTACGCTGGCGGCGAGTAGCCGTTTGCTTCATGCGTTTGACAGCTGATTTGATGATGGGCATTAATTTCCTCTATCGCTTGTTATTATGGGTTAGTACTACAATCAAGCGCTCATTATAAGGCATGGCGCAGGATTTGTAAAGAGCCGGGCCACCACGGGGGCTACTGGCGCTCGCTCTTTTGCGGCCGCAGCAGCACATACCACAAGTAGAGCGAACCAGCGATAGTGAGCACGAGCCCAGACGTCCACGGTACAGGCCCATCAAGGAATGTGTTGTACGGCACACCGGTGTGGAGAATGTGGTGGAAGAGTGTATACTTCACCATGTCGGCAACAGGATAAGCAAGGATAGCGACGATGGCAATCCCCTGCTTTCCTTTGCTCCGGATGGCTCGGGGACGAATCGCCGTGTAGGCAAGGTAGATGGCTTGGATAGCAAGATTAATACCGAAGACAAACAAGATATTCGGCACCGTCATATCAGGTGCCAATCCGGTTGGCCGGCCGCCACTTGATGTAACAACCGTATGTGCACGCCACCCAATAAAGATATCGACAAACGCCTGGCAGGCCAGTGCAAGGCTCGCAATGAGCAGACATGCGCGTACGCCATACTGCCGCCCTGGCGAATGCTGCTGTGTGTGCACCATCTGAGTAGTAACTGTTGTCTGTACTGTAGCCATATACACCTCCTTGGCATTGCAGTGGTGTTTGTATGGTGATAGTATACCACGTTCTTATACACCAAGTGCTTTATCTGTCCAACGCTCACGCGTCTATCTGGACCACTCCCACTACCGCCCCGCCACCGCAAACAAGAAGCTCTCCACTGCATCCCACGGTGGTATGCCTGTTGTCTTCATGTCGGCATCAAGCTGGGCAGCCCGCTGGGTGAGAGTGCGAATGTCAGCTGGCGCGACCTGCCTGGTGAGCGGCTTGGTTTTTTTGACGACGTAGGGGTGGAGCGAGAGCTCGCGCGCAATCTCTGCCTCCCCTGCCTCGCCATAGCATGCAATCGCCGCCAGCTGAGTCCACTGCGCCCAGATGAGCGCCGCAGTTTGGTATGGATCATGACTCAGGCGCAGCTCATCTAAGGCAGCTCGCAAAGCTGGGCCTCGGCGCTCTACTGCGAGGGTTACAACATCAAAGACTGAGAACTCACGGGCTGGTGGCAACACAGTGGCAATTGCATCATCGGTAATAGTGTCGAGCTGAGCCAACGCGTCGATGGCGTGTGCCAACTGCAGCTGGTCGATCGACCCACCATAGCCCTTTTCGTCCGGCACCAGAGCTCGCTCCACCATACTGCGCACATGCGCTGAGCTCAGCGACACGCCGCGTCTATTAGCTAGCTGGCGCAGCCACCGCTCGGCGGCAGGGCGCTGGCGGTCGGTCAGTGGATCAGCAGCGATGATAGTCGCGGCTTTGTGCAGTGCTTTATACGTTTTAGTGCGCTTATCGAGCCCTGGCTCTACCAGCACAAGCGTCGTCTCGTCAGGAATATCCTGTGCCCACTGGCCGAGCTGCTCCCAGAGGTCTGGACGCTCAGACAGGCGTCGCAGCACAATGAGCCGCTGCGCCGCAAAGAGCGACACACCGCGCACCAACTCAGCTAAGCCCGCGGCATCAAGCTGCTGAGTATCGACATGCTCTGCTGGCACTGGCGCGTGCTGAGTGATCTTCGCCAGCTCTTGCTCTGCTACGTAGCTATTCTTCCCCACGATGAGATAAAGCATCGGTTACTCCCCCACTTTCACCTGGCACACTGGGCAAATATGCGTCCCGCGGCCTGCCACACGAATCTTCATGATTTCTACGTCGGGGTGGCGCGGGCAGGGCTGCCCCTCACGTCGAAACACCTGCGCAAAGGCCAGGTAGCTCCCCTTGTTGCC
Source organism: uncultured Candidatus Saccharibacteria bacterium (assembly GCA_938036845.1). Classification (GTDB taxonomy): domain Bacteria; phylum Patescibacteriota; class Saccharimonadia; order Saccharimonadales; family Saccharimonadaceae; genus Saccharimonas. The sequence goes on from CALHWA010000122.1 coordinate 4,935, forward strand.
CTCAGCATCGACGTAATTGCGGTCGGTGCTGCCACCCTTATCAATACTGAGCTGTAGCACTTGCCGAATATGGGAAAAGAGCGCGGCAAGCTGCTCATCATCCACCATACGCACCCGCGTGGCGGGGTGGAGCTGCGTCATCCATAGCGATTCATCGGCATAGATATTGCCCACGCCAGCGATGGTCGTTTGGTCAAGGATGGCCGCCTTGATGGTCGTGCCATTGCGCCGGCGAATGCGCGTGATAAACTGCGCTGCCGTCGTATGCGGATCGAGCGGCTCGGGCCCGACTTTTTGCATAAAGGGCAGCTGCGCCACCTCTGGTGTAGGATAGAGCTTCATCCAGCCAAATTTGCGTAGGTCATTAAAGTATAAATGCGCGCCATCCGCAAAAGCCAGCGCTACCCGCGTTAAGCGGTCGGGTAGTTCGTGAAGAAAGCTATCGTTTGGGTGGCCGCCGCCCCAGCGCTCCTCACCAACAAAGAGCAGCTGGCCCGTCATCTTGAGGTGCACCACCAGCGTGTAGTTGGTGCTCAGGCGAATCAGCAGCACTTTAGCACGACGCTCCACTGCCGTGATCGTTGCACCATGGAGAAAGTGCGCCACCGCCGCAGGGTCGTTGGGAAAACTCTTGGGCGAGTCATACACCGTACTTGCCACAATCTGCTTTCCCACCACCAAGCGAGCGAGGCTCGTACGAATCGTCTCAACTTCAGGGAGTTCAGGCATGGGCACACTCCATCGTCCAGATCATTGCCACAAAAAGCGAAAAATAAATCGCCTGCCCCACCAGCATAATATAGCGATGCCACGGCTTGGCAAAGAAGTAGCAACCAAGAACAATAGCTTGGCACACCATAGCGCCACTCGTCACCACCCGCACCACTGAGTGAGTATCGCTCAGCAGGACAAGAATCTCAATGATCGTTATAACTGGTATGCAGCCCCACGCTGCAATGTTGTGGATCAGCGTGCGCCGC
>CALHWA010000123.1 GCA_938036845.1 uncultured Candidatus Saccharibacteria bacterium
CCCGTGAGTCCAGCCAGACGCTGCCGTCGTAGGGGCTCATACGCCACTCGGCGCCAGCGAACTTGAGCTCGGTGATCGAGTGGGGGCCGATGGCCGCATAGCAGCCCAGTGCCACCGCGTCGTCGGAGCGAGTGGCGGGAATCAAGGGGCTAGCGAGTACCCGGTCGGTCAGGGCGCGGGGGCCACCCAGCCGCTGGCGGTAGGCCTCCACCTCCTCGATCGGCATGTTCATGCTGCGGTCGAGATGCCCGGTGGCCACCCGGTAACGTCTGCCTCCCACCGTGGCCTCGAATAGCTCGATGTCGGGATTGTCAGAACTGATGAGGTCCGGGCGGCCGATTCCGGTCAGCAGGACAGGGCCGAAGGCGCAGGCCCAGTTGCAGCCGGCAGTGACCACCGACGCCAGCTGGCTGGAGCCGTAGCCGCTGGCCGTGACCAGGACTCGTCTGCTCCCGAAGGCGCCTCCACTGATCTGAAGGAAGAGGAACGTGCCGTATGGCTCGTGGTCCTGAGTCTCGTCAATGAAGCACTCGATGGTGGGCAGGCCCTCGCCCAACCGGACTGTCTGGGTATCGTCGATGGTCTCGGTTGTAGCGCCTCGGAAGTGTCTGGCGATCGTCCGCGCCAGCACGACGTCGAATGCGGGGGTGCCCGAATCGAAGGAGTTCTCTTTCATCGATGCCTCGGAACAAGTCGGTAGAAGCGGCAGGCGTCGGAGCATGCAAAGAAAACGATCCCGCTCGTCAGAACACGCAGGCTCTGGCGGCCTCGGGAACTGAAATCTGTGCACCTGGGCAGCATCAATCCGAACAACTGGCTACCCCTGCTCGCCTTCCGAAAGCGCCTCATCGCGGGTGAGGTAGCTCCGGAGCCGAACACGTCTAGCGTAGCGCCTACTGCGGGGGCGAGCGAGACCACGATGGCAGGCAGCATCCGCAAGACGGCCTGCCGTCCGATCAGCGCGGCAAAGAAGCAGCAGATCCTCGATCTGGAGCCAACCGGCATGTCAGCCCGCGAGATCGCTGCCGAGGTCGGTGTTACTGAGTCCACCGTCCGCGCCACGTGCCGCCAGGCCAAGCAACCACCCCGCCGCAAGCGACACTTCACCAGCGATGACCTCCAGCGTGCTCAGCAGCTTCACGCCCAAGGCCGTACCTACATCGAGATCGGCCTGGAGCTCGGCTTCGGGCGGGATACGGTGAGCAAGCATCTGGCGGCGCAGGCCTGACTGATGGCTAGGGGAGTGGAGACAGACAGAGTCAGTACGCCACTACGCGTCTTCTCTCGTTGCCGCTGCAGGTTGGGCCCGGCAAGTACTTTAGCGTTGCTAGCAGTTCTGATTCTCGTAGAAGGTGAAGTCGGAACGAGCACGAATACACCACAAGATCCGTCTGCGTACCGCTGCCAGCGGTGATCAGTATTCAACGCGATTCCGGAAATTACTATTGACATCGCCAAAAAAAAGCATATAATCATAAGTAGACACTGGCCAACACCGTGTTGCCAGGATCTCCGGCGGGTGGTTTCCAAGCCACACAGCGGGAGATTTTTATTTGGTGAGCTTTAACGCGGTTTCTTATCAAAAACTGGCATGAAGTCCTTGCGGCCGGTGCGCGTGTCTTCCTTGACTTGCATGCAGAAGTAGCTGCCCCACTTCGTTACGCGAGAGAACCGATGGAGCAGCATCCGCAGATATTAGCCGGTTGCGATCGTATCTGGATCGATCTGAGACTTGACGTGCGGCTACCACTTCGTCGAGTGCACGATTACGTTATATTCCTAAAGACAATGCTTTACAACTTCGTCGTGTGATGATTCTGAGAGCCGTAAGTACCGTCTTCAAATATAGAACAGTGAACTATTTCGATCTTGTCGTATGAGATGTGAGTCAGGCACAAAATGTAGCACCTATCGTTGGCATTTGCCATACAGTAGGGACATGTTAAGTCCGGACATCCCACGAATAATCTACAAGACAAACGAAGTGCTGAAAGGATACGGGTATCCAGAAATTAGTGACGAATCAGAAAGAATGCTTGCAATTTCTGCGTCAATCAAGGCAAGTCAAGACCTCAGACTTAGAGGTACTTTTGCTGTCATAGGTGCGTTGTCGTTGATCGGTGCGTGGATCACCTCTGGAGGTGGCTTCACTTCGCATTATGTTGTCGCATTCTTAGCGGTAATTTCAATCTCAGGTGCCTGCTCATTCTTCATGATCGTAGATGTGGGCTCGCGAGATGCAGCGTCGGCAATCTTGAATCACCGTTCCAGTAATCTAGAGTGATAGAACTCGTTTAAAAAGCATAGTGCTATTTGATGCCAAGAGGTAGGAGCGGAACCATCGGGACGTAGCGGTAGCGGAGGGTAGTGAAGAGCGCCAGTGACACGCGGATGAATGTCGTGCACAACTCTCAAAGCGGGAGCGTGTTGCAAGCTGGTGAGGTCAGCAGGCCGGGCTTCTGCGTGTAGTGAGCTTACG
>CALHWA010000124.1 GCA_938036845.1 uncultured Candidatus Saccharibacteria bacterium
GTCACGCACAAAATACAGCACCTATCGTTGTTAATTGCCATACAGTGGGAATATGTCAAGTCTGGACATCCAACGCATAATCCACAAGACCAACAAAATACTCATAGACTACGGGTATCCAGAGATTAGTAGTGAATCAGAAAGAATGCTCGCAATCTCTGCGTCGATCAAGGCACGTCAAGATCTCAGGCTCAGAGGTGCCTTTGCTATTATAGGTGCATTCTCGTTGGTCGGCGTATGGATCGTTTCTGGTGGCATCTTCAACCTACAATATATCGCCGTATTATTAGCGCTAACTTCAATTTCAACCGTATACTCATACTTCACAATCATAGATGTGGGCGCGCAAGATGCAGCGTCGGCAATCTTGAATCACCGTGCCAGTAATCTAGAGTGATGCAACTCGTCTGGAATACATCTTGCAACTTGATGTCAGAGGGGGAGGGGAACTATCGGAGCGCAGCGGTAGCGGAGGGTAGTGAAGGGCACCAGTGACACGCAGATGAATATCGTGCCTAACTCTCAGAGTGGGATTGTGTTGCAAGCTGGTGAGGTCAGCAGGCCGGGCTTCTGCGTGTAGTGAGCTTACGCAACATATTGAGCAGTTAATATGTTCTGTCAGCGGCGTTGTGCCGCTCAGCCGCGACATCCGTGATGTTTCGTCGGGCGTCCAGCTGAGTGGTGGCTGTGCGTCGAGAACATGGTGCCCAGCTTCTTCAGTATCAACACGGATGCGAACCGTTGCGAACTGATGGCGCAGACATGCCACCTGTGGAACGTGCGGAAAATCCCCGTCACGTTCCACAGGTGCGCGACCGACAGCCTTCTGGTAGGCAACGGTGTTTGATGTGAGTGGCCGAGCCTTTTTTACGGGTTGCTAACTTGCGTGCCCTGTAGCGCCTTCAGTACTGCGATGAGACTCTCGGTTGACTCTGCCAACTCTTCGTCCGTGTATGGATCGTTGAGCCTGTTCTCCGGATGGTGGATAGAGTTCCGAATGTAGTATGGAAGTGTTGCGTCCTCTGGAGCATCATTTGGCTTATCGTCGCGATCCCATTTTTTAGCATATGGCAGTCTGTGCGTGTCATGTAGATAGGTGTTAAGTTTCCGCTCACTTTTACGTTTGGAGATCACCTGTATCTCACCCCACAACTCATCATGGAACTCCACAGTCGGAATTCCAAAAGCAAAGTAGGTGATCTCGCCCAGAGAAGGCTCTTGGTTGGCGAGGAGCCCAAGCTCATCCGAGTACTGAATTGAAGGCACGTTATCTTCGCGCGAGAAGATGAGCAGTCTGTGCTTTGTTGGACTGTATGAGCGCAGCATGTACGGCGAGTGCGTAATGAGGAACAGCTGCTCGTCCTCAGAGATTCTTGCCAGTGCTTCTCCGAGCTGAATCTGCGCACGAGGGTGAAGCCATGTTTCGGGCTCGTCCAGGAGGAGTGTAAGGGGTGCATGCTCTTTCGTTTTGTGCTGCATATTCGAGTATACCTGAATCAGCGCCAACGTGACGGCACGCTGCATCCCGGTGCCTTTGTCGCACAGCGGAGTTTCATAGTTGCCGTCCGTGACGAGTAGCTAGCCACCCTTGATGAAGGTCGTAGCATCAGGAAGATCGAAGTTGAGCCGGACTTTGGCCGCGCCGTATTGCGCCTGCACAAGGCTTTCAACCTGGCTGGTGACATCTTCGGTCAGAGATGAGAGCGATTCCTCACCATCGGAGAATGCCTCCTTATGAGCCTTCTGAAACGCCGTCCACCTGTCGGTCTCTTGGAATTGTTGTGAGACGGCTGCGATAAGTCTACCGAGTGGTTTTGTTGTGCCAAAATCGACGACTTCGGAGGTGGTAGTATCGGCGAGCACCGGCACGAGATCGACTAACGACCTGAATAGAGCGTCGATGCCGGTCGGGTTCTCGAACTGCTGCGTCTCAGGATTCCAGAAAGTAATCTTCTTTCCGTCAAGTGCCGCTGTTTTGCGGCCTTGTGTGATTGTCTCTACTTTCGGTGATCGACGGACTCTAAAATAAGGCTCTTCGTGGTTGTTGTTTAAGTACTTTGCGAGTTTTTTGTATTTTTCTGACTGAACGATATTGATTAAGTCTTGGCCGGCGAAAATTGCTTCCACCGATAATTCTTCAGTGGTGGACTTGTTCTGTAAACTTGACTGCTCGCCTACGTTCTCAATGAGGTAGCGCAGTGCGTGAACTATTGTAGACTTTCCGCAGTTATTGTCGCCAACGATATAGTTTATCCCTTTGGAAAAGGTGATCTGTTGCTCGCCCTCGAAAGACTTGAAGTTGGTGATGGTTAGGGATTTGAAATACATGATGGTTTCCTCATGGTGTGTCTGTCGCAGCCATTGCGACATCGTGCCCGATCGGGGCGCTTTCACGATAGCT
>CALHWA010000125.1 GCA_938036845.1 uncultured Candidatus Saccharibacteria bacterium
GTCAATGATGGATCGAAGGACGACACGCTCACTCAAGCCAAAAAAGGCGGCGCCATTACGATCGATCACATTCTTAACTCTGGTGCGGGCGGCGCAACTTTAACGGGCCTATCCTACGCTCGGCAGCATGGCTATGACATTGCCGCCACGATGGATGCCGATGGCCAGCACGCACCGGAGGATGTGTTGGCGGGCATCACGCAGATCGATGAGCGCCAGGCAGATTTACTCATTGGTAGTCGTCTCATTGACAGCACTGGTATGTCTAAGACGAAGGTGCTGGGTAATAAAGGTTTGAGTTTGATTACTAAGCTCTTATTTGGCATTAATGTGACAGATTCACAGTCTGGCCTACGTATCTATTCACGCCGTGCCATTGATGACCTCGACTGGAAGTCGACTGGTTACGAATTTTGCTCAGAGATGATTTGGCGTGCCAAGCAAGCGGGGATGGCAATTGGTGAATATCCGATCAAGGCAATCTACACCGACTACTCCCGTGCTAAAGGTCAAAACAACTGGAATGCCATCAATATCATCAAACGCTTATTCAAACAACGCTTAACGGAGCTCTTCGAATGAGATACTTTGCCCTTGTCTTGCTCAATGTGCCAATTATTCTCTTGGCGCTCGTTAATATCATTACCCAATATAAATTACGTAAGATCACTATCACTCGTCTGCGCCACCAGGTGGTGATGTGGCTGGTGGTGATGGCAGTGCTACTGAGCTGCTTCCCGCTGTATAATATTTCGATTGGCCACCCACCGTTTGATTCGTCGGAGTTAAGCTTGTTTGATATTGTCCAGACGACAGCGATTGTATTACTCTTCTACATCGTCAATACGCAGCGCCAGCGGATCGACCAAAACGAACGCCGCGTGCGCGACCTCCATCAAGAACTGTCAATTAAACTCTCGGCTCATGACAAAAAATAAATCACTTGATATCGTCATCCCCTACTGGGGCGAATTCACTCTCCTTAAAGAAGCAGTTGACTCTGTCTTGGCTCAGACGAGCGACGACTGGCACCTGACCATTCTTGATGACCACTACCCATCGACCGAAGCACGCGATTATTACACAAAGCTCGCCGACCCACGCATCACCTATATCCGACACAAGAAAAACCTCGGTATTACCAATAACTTCAACTTTGCCGTCCAACATGTAACGGCACCGCACTGTATGATTGTGGGGTGTGATGATCGGCTCTTGCCGGAGTGCGTAGCAGTAGCACTACAAACAATTGGTGAGGCAGATTTTTATCAGCCAGGGGTGCAAGTGATTAATGATAAGGGGCAACTATATCTCCCATTGGTTGACCGTGTTAAGCGATTTTTACAACCTCATAAATCAGGGCTTTACTCAGGCGAAAAACTTGCAACATCTCTGAGT
>CALHWA010000126.1 GCA_938036845.1 uncultured Candidatus Saccharibacteria bacterium
GTGCCAACCGTTGGCGACTCTGGCTGCAAGAGTGGCACTGCCTGGCGCTGCATGTTGGAGCCAGTCAAGCTGCGGTCAATACGGTTCTTCTCGATGAATGGCACGAGGCTCGCGGTCGACCCAAGGATCTGCTTGTGCGCAGCGTCCATGTAGGTAACTTCGCTGGTATCTACCTGCCCTGGCTGGAGAAACTTGCGCGCACTGACGCGATCGCGTACAAAGGTGCCATCCTCATTAAGGCGAGCACCAGCGTCGGCAATCACCTCAGTTACCTCTTGCGAAGCATCAAGGTAGACAATTTCATCAGTCACGCGGCCATCAACCACCTTGAGGTATGGTGTCTCAATAAAGCCATATTCGTTGATACGTGCATAGGTGGCGAGGTTCAGCACCAAGCCAATGTTGGCTCCCTCTGGTGTCTCCACCGAGCAGATCCGGCCATAGTGGGTGGGGTGAGCATCGCGCACCTCAAAGCCGGCTCGCTCGCGGCTCAAACCACCAGGCCCCATTGAGCTCAGGCGACGCTTGTGGCTCAGCTCGGACAGCGGGTTCACCTCATCAAGTAGCTGGCTCAACTGGCTACTGGCGAAGAACTCGCGCACTGCTGCCACCACTGGGCGGGCATTGATCAGCTGGCTTGGCGTAACCGTCTCGAGATCACTCATGCTCATACGATCCATTGCATTGCGCTGCATCCGGAGCATACCAACGCGGAACTGGCGCGCCACCAACTCGCCAACCAGCTTCACGCGGCGATTGCTCAGCGAGTCGATATCATCAGCTGGCTCTTGTGTGTTGTTAAGGCGAATAATTTCACGCAAGACACCAATCAAATCACTCATCTGTAACGTACGATATTCGGTCGTATTAGGCACATCAACACCCAGGCGCTGGTTGATCTTGTAGCGGCCAACGCGGCTGTAGTCGAAACGCTTGAAGTCGAAGAACATGCGCTCAATCATCTGACGAGCGTTCTCTACCGTAGCGAGGTCGCCCGGGCGCAGGCGGCGATAGACCTCAATCAACGCTTCGTTGATGCCGTGCGCTGGATCCTTCTCGAGCGTGGCTTCGATGTATTTCATCTCACCGGTGTCGATATCAGCAAAGGCCTCGCGAATGGCCGACACCTTGCTCATACCAAGAGCACGCAGCAAGGTGGTAGCGGCAATCTTGCGGCGGCGATCGATCTTCACGTAGATTGCGCCCGATGGGCTCGTCTCAAACTCAAGCCATGCCCCACGGCCTGGGATCATCTTGGCACCATAGAGGTTGCGCCCTGCCACGCGGTCGGCACTAAACAGCACACCAGCACTCCGAATCAGCTGGCTTACCACTACGCGCTCTGTTCCATTAATGATAAACGTTGCGCGCTCCGTCATCCAAGGGTAATCGCCCATGTAGATGCTCTGTTCCTTGACTTCGCCGGTCGTCTTATTGATGAGCTCGACGGTGGCTTGCAGTGGTGCGTCGAAAGTCAGGTTGTTTTCTTTCGCAAACTGCTCTGTATGCTTGGGCTCGCCAAAGGCGTAATCCTTAAAGCGCAGCTCGAGCTTCTGGCCAGTGTAGTCTTCGATTGGGTTGAGCTCTGCGAAAATTTCGCTCAAGCCCGTCTCGACGAAATCCTTCCAGGATTCTTCTTGGTGAGCCAGCAAGTCGGGTACTGCCAGCGCGGTGTCATTGCTGGTAAAAAACACACGCGATGGAGCAGTTGTTGCCGTGGTAGGTGTAGGCATGTAAACTCCTCTTGAATTATTGTTATCTATCCGCACGTGTAAGGACTCCAAAACCCTGCTCGTGCATTTGTTGTGGCACCGAAGCTTTACTCAATATAAGTTTTCGCACACTAAAACGCCACGCCACCGGCGTAGTCCGCACCTAACCCATATTACACAACCTTCATTAATATCTCATTATAGCGAATGAGCTGCTGGTGCGTCAAGCGTTTCTGTCTATAATTTCAAAATCTCCGCTTTCTCCTGTTGATACAAAGCATTACACGAGATATTAATACCGCGCGTGTGCTCCTTTGTGCCAGAGATGAAAATAATTAGCGATTGATTATTAAACATCACTAAGTGAGACAATTGAGCGTAAGCCCAATACTAGAGAAATTAATCTCAAAATCTAGATTAATACAAAAGTAACGGATGACTAAGCTCTTAATGATATAGTCGCAGAAAAACAGAAAGTTTATTGCCACTCGGATAGGTCACGGGCATTTCCGCCGACATCATATACATACCGCCCTGTCTTAGTAGACACGCATAGCATTTGTTCCGCATAATTGTTACGCCAGAGGGCGCATCGTGTACTTGTATCCTGCAATATTTCACGGATATTGTCTGGGGATGAACCTTTGGTTGTATGCGACACTGAGAGTATTCTAGCTATTGTTGGATCCTGAGGCTCAGCTTCTGTCACTGTAATCCAATCGCTACACACTGCTCGCGCTGAACAGTGCACGAATGGTTTTTTCGCCAGTAGTTGCTCGCGCTCAGCTTTATTTGTTATAACACCAAGCACATTGCCAAGTGCATGATTGTCCTGCGATATTGCCTTCCCCGACGAATAGTTGGCCGCACGTGCCAACACATCCCCCATAACAGTTTGGGTGCGCATAAGCTCCTTAGTGTCTCGCTTGGCCTGATAGAAAAAGGCAAGCGCTGCCATACAGGCAATAGTCAACACGATCGTCACCAACATAACGACAGTCATACGGCGTGGACGGAAGCGCCGTGGCTTTTTTGTTTGAGGTGAAGCATTTGTAGACTGGGTTGTCGATTGGTCGCTATGTTGTGTCATAGCCTTACTATAGCACAAAGCAGCTACTCGTGCTATTTTGCGTTTGCGCGCTGGCCAATCACTTCATCGGCTAGGCCATACGTCACGGCATCTGCGGCACTCAGCCAGTAGTCACGCTCCATGTCAGCCTTGATTTTATCGAGTTTCTGGCCAGTATTGTCCGCCATAATGGTAGCCAACCGCTCCTTGAGAGCGATACTCTCGCGTAAGCTAATTTCTTGGTCTGTCACTTTGCCGCGCGTACCACTGCTAGGCTGGTGGATCATCACGCGGGCATTAGGCAGGACAAAGCGTTTACCCTTCGCACCGCTACTAAGCAAGAAGGCACCCATGCTTGCCTGCAGGCCAATACCAATCGTCTGCACATCTGGCGCGATGTATTGCATAGTATCATAAATTGCGAGGCCGTCATACACACTGCCACCAGGGCTGTTGATATAGAGCTGAATGTCTTTGTCTGGATTTTCATTGGCAAGATGGAGAAGCTGCGCCACAACCACATTGGCCGTCATCTCAGTCACTTCTTCGCCGAGGAAGATAATGCGATCCTCAAGCAAACGCGAGTATATATCATAGCCACGCTCACCATCACGCGTCCGGACAATGACGTTGGGCACTAGGTAATCATTCGGTTTCATCATAGTACTATTGTAACGATAAAATTAGCACTCGTCAATATAGAGTGCTAATTTCTGCTATGCGAGCTATGTTATCCGCTACTTCTTAGTATTCTGCGCCACCAGCCAGTCGATCGTCTTCTCTGTCAAGAGGCGGTTGGCAATCTCGTGCTGCACCTCTGGCTCATCAAAGCGCGCCACCATAGTCGCATCATTGGCATACTGTTGCTTAAAGGCACTGATGCGCTCTTGCAGCTCCTCCGCTGTGGCTTCGATCTTCTCGGCCTTGCTCAACTCAGCCAAGACAAGCCCAGCCTTAATGCGCTCATCGGCCGCTGGTTTAGCCTCCTTCTCGATCCACTCGTCTTTGTCCTTATATTCCTTCTCGGCAAGGTATTGCTCAAGGGTGCGACCGCGGTGAGCAAGGTTTTGCACCAAGTCTTGCTCAATTGAGCGAAGCTGGTCAGCTCGCAATACCTCCGGAATGGCTACCGTACTGGCATCGGCCAACTGCTTGACGGCTACATCGCGCAGCTCGTCATCTGCTTCACGCTGCTTTTGCGCAGTAATTTCTTTCTCGATATCTTTCTTGAGGTCATCAATAGAAGTAAATGGCCCAACCTTCGCAGCAAACTCATCAGTCAGTTCAGGCAGTGTCACTTTCTTGACCTTCTTGACGGTCGTATCAAAAACGACTGCTTGCCCAGCTAGTTCGCTCGCATGGTAGTCCTTCGGAAAGGTGAGTTCAACCGCCTTCGTTTCACCAGCCTTGAGGCCAATCAATGCCTCTTCGAAGCCTGGAATGAATGACTTACTGCCGAGTACAAGCGGATAATCTTTCCCGGTGCCACCAGCAAAAGGCGTACCATCACGCTTACCGACAAAGTCAATCGTTACCTCGTCACCATCCTGAGCTGCTTCATCAGTGTCCGTACGCTCAGCCATGCTGTGGCGAATCCGGTCAAGGATCTCCGTTACTTCTTCTGGCGTAACGGTTATCTTCGCTGGCTTGAGCTTAAGCTTCTTATAGTCACCGAGAGTAATCGTGGGCATAACCTCTGCCTCAGCAGTAAACTCCAGCTCACTACCAGGCACAAACTTCTTAATCTCCACCTCTGGGCGCTCAAGCACCTGCACGTCACTCTCGAGGAAGGCTGCAGCAACTGCTTTGCTCAGGGCGTTATTAAGCGTCTCCTCGGCGAGGTGTTCTGGATTGGTATTCTTTGCAACCAACTCGAGCGGGGCATGACCCTTGCGGAAACCATCAACTTTAGTCGTCTTGGCGAGTTTGCGCAAAGCAACCTGGCGAGCTGCCTCCAGTTCGTCTGCACCGACGGTAATTGTGGCGCGTACTTTGGTGTCTGATAGGTGGTCTAGTGTCGTCTTCATAGTTGGTTATTGTATCATATGTCGCTGACAGTGTGAAATAGACATGCGACAGACCCAAGCATGCATACGTATATATGCTGTTTCGCAAGACGAGCAAAACGAGAAGCTAACAGAGATGAGCTATAGCTATCATAGAGATGCACATGGTGATACTACGATAAATCAAAGTCATCATCTTCGCTGCGCGATGGCTGACGACGATAATCCTTAACGGCACTGACGACGCGCTCCAGGCTGAGCTTTTGCTCCTCGCTCGTCGCAATATTCTTGAGGGTGTATATCTCGTTCTCCAGCTCATCCTCACCAACAAAGAGGAAATATGGGATCTGTTTCTTGATCGCTGCCTTGAGCTGCTTATCAAGCTTGCGGCCAGTGAAATCGACTTCGACATTGACGTCCTCATCGCGCAGGTCATCCGCTAGCTCGAGCGCACCGCGCATTGCCCCACCAAGGACGATCATATAAATATCGGTTGTGGAGCTAAACTCTGGTAGCAGCTGGTGGGCCTCGAGGAAGAGCTGCATCATTGATAGGCCTGGTGCAAAGCCGACCGCACTGATAGGCTCAGCGCCAAACATCCCTACTAAGCCATCATAGCGCCCACCACCAAAGAGTGAACGGTTATTATCTGGATGGGTATCGAAGAACTCAAACACCGTACCAGTGTAATAATCCAATCCACGCATGAGCGTGATATCGAAGATAGCATTCGTCACGCCACTGCGCTCAAGTAGTGTAAAGAGCCGCTGCACATCGCGCACCGCCTCGCTATCGCGAATCGATTCGGGGAGATCGGCCATAGTACGTGCCGTCAAGAGCTGAGCAATCCGTTGTAAGCCGACCGGTGCTGCTGCCTCACCAAAGATCTCAATCGCCTGATCGCGAAAGGCCTGTGGTGGAATCTTGTTCTTACGGTCAAACAGCCGGATCATCAGCTGAGCCTGCACGGCATCGAGCTCAAGAAACTGCGCCATCATGAGATTGATCAACTGGCGATTATTAATGCGGATCGTGTACATGTCATCTGTTGCGCCAAAGGCCTTCATAATACGACTACCGAGTGCGATAATCTCGGCCTCGGCCTGCATATTATCAACACCAAATATATCGACATTCATCTGCCAAAATTCACGCTCTCGCCCCCGTTGTGGTCGCTCATAGCGCATAAACTGGGCAATACTAAACCAACGCGCTGGATAGGCGATCTCTTGGCGGTGCTTGGCAATCATCCGGCTGACGCTGGGTGTCATCTCGGGGCGGATCGCTACCTGTCGATCGCCACGGTCAATAAACTGATACGTCTGGTCATTTACTAACTCGTCACCACTCTTGGCGGCATACACTTCAACCGGCTCAAGCAGTGGTGCATCGTATTCTTCGTAGCCGTAGCTCTTGGCGACGTGACGCCAGGTTTGAAAGATGTATTTGCGCACGCGAAGATCTTCCGGATACCAATCCCGTGCCCCCCGATATGATTCCGATGAAAGTTTTGTCATAGTTACTGCTATTTTTGCATAAACGGCATGGAAAAACAAGCCCTTGGCCGGATTCACCGCTCTATAGCACCATCACGCAGCGCTATATATCCCTTCGCTACCTTAATTTGAAAAGGAGTAAAGAGAGTAGAATCTCTACTTTTGATCTGGGTACAACCGATGCTGCTGCACCCAGGCATACATCGCAATACCTGCTGCTACGCCGACATTGAGGCTACGCGTACTGCCAAACTGCTCAATCGCAACAATATCCGTAGCCCGCTCAAGCAGCTCGGGACGGATACCAGGCCCCTCTGCCCCAAACAAAAGCACGGCACTACGCGGCAGCGCAACCGAGTGAAGTGGCTGCGAACCGGTAACATTATCGACCGCAATGAGTGGCCGGTCAGTAATAGCCTGCAAGAAATCTTCAACCGTTTGGTGATAATGCACATGTAGATACGTATCCGTCATCATCGCACCACGCTTATTCCACTGCCGTCGACCAATGATATGGACATGCCGCACCCCAAAGGCATTGGCACTGCGGACGATCGTCCCCATGTTGAAATCGCGCACGACATTATCAATCGCAATATGAAGTGCCGAGCCATGCTCATCAAGATCAGCAACGATCGCTTGGTGAGATAGCCCTTTATAGCGGTCTACCACATTGCGACGGTCGGTTGCCGCAGGGGCAGAGTGTTGGGTGCGCTTCATCGTGCTCATTAGTTATATTATGCTGCTATTCCTATGGTATTAGCGTCATTTTCTTCGGCAGGCTGCTGCGCCATGCCGCTGATCTCGCGAATAGTGCGAATACTCTCTTCGGTAAGCTCACTCTGTGTGGACCACCCACTGCGTGATGATAAAGCAAGGCCACACAGCGTGCAGCTTGCCGTATACAATGTAAGGCTCTCACTCGGTCGCATGGCAATTACGCCCAGCGCACCAACCGTCCGTCGGCACACCTCAGCACGCTGCTTGTTTTCAGCTTCGCCCGAGTTGGCAGTACTATACCACTCTTGGACTTCTTTGATTTTTTGTTGTACCCAATCTGCTTTATCGAACGTTTGAGGCGATGAATGGATAGAGGTCATGTCATTACTCCTTACATAACGTAAAAT
>CALHWA010000127.1 GCA_938036845.1 uncultured Candidatus Saccharibacteria bacterium
GCAGCGATACCTATTAAGCGGCTGGCCGGCTGGGCTGTCACAGATATTATTGCTTCATTGCGACAACATAGCTTTACTCAGCAGCAAGACATCCTCGCAACTTGCATCCAACGAATGATTGACTGTAGCCTGGTGGAGGCAGATGACTTTATCATGCAGGTCATCGCTCGGCTTGATGGCCAGCATACGATTACCCAGATTGCTCAGCAGTTGGGCTGCTCCGAGCGGCATCTGCGGCGGATTGTTCGCCAGCGAACTGGCTTTTCACCTCGAGCACTGCGGACAATTGTCCAGTTTCAGCGGAGCTTTACAGAAGATTGGCGAGAGCTCTATGCCGACCAGTCGCACTATATCCATCGTTTTCAGTGGATTACGCAGCATACACCGCAGCACTACCACAAGACATACCAGGCATAATGTCCGAAATATACAATACGAGAGAGTGCCGCTGCGCTACTATAATGGCATAATCATCTAACGCAAAGGAGCGCATATGCACGCACTATATCCTGTGACAATTACCACAAAAATAACGGAATGTAAGGAGTTTTATTGTCGGCTCTTTGGCTTTGAGGTTGTATTCGAAGCCGATTGGTACGTGCAGCTCTTGCATAGGCATAGTGGCGTAGAGATCGGCCTGATGCAGCCACACCTTGCCAACCAGCCACAAGATCTCCAAGCGGCATTTGGTGGTCATGGCATTATTTACTCACTTGAAGTCGCTGATGCTGCCAGTGAATATGAGCGGATTAAGAGCTGCGATGTTGCAATCACCCATCCACTCACCACTGAGGCATGGGGCCAGACTCACTTTTGTGTGCGTGATCCAAGTGGTGTAACAGTCGACATCGTCCAGCAAGCAGAAGAGAATAATGAGTGATGTATACGTATATCATTAATGGGCGGGTGCAGCAATTTCCGCAAGCAGGTGGCTGGTATTATATCGCAGTGCCGCAGAGGTATACAGAGATACTCCAACCACTAACGGTGCGTGGTCTGATTGCGGTTCATGCGGTGGTAGGGGAGGTGTCGTGGGATACCTCACTACTGCCAATGGGTGATGGTACCCACTTCATTCCGCTGCCTGCTAAGGTGCGGCGGGTAAACCAGCTCGATGTGGGGAGCTGCGTCAACCTCAGGTTTATGATTCGCCGCTCAGCAACGTGACGCTCACCGTGTATCCTTGTATAATAGCACTATGCACACGCTCCACCACACCACAGCAAAACCAATGCGCTACGCACTGCTCCTCCGGGGTATTAATGTTGGCGGCAAGCATAAGGTGAGTATGGATCGCCTGAAGGCGGACTTGATGGAGCTGGGCTTTCGCAGCGTCGTCTCGTATATCAATAGCGGCAATCTCTTTTTTGACAGCAGCGAGCCGGAGGAGGCGATCCAGCGCACTCTGGCGCGCTATTTTGACGCGACCTATGATTTCCCAGTACCGTTTATTATCATCAGTGCTACTACGCTCCAGCAAGAGGTAGCTCAACTACCGAGCTGGTGGCAGGATGACACGGCCTACCGACGGGATGTGCTGTTCTACTTGCCAGAGGCGGATAAGACGGCGATTGAGGCAAAGGCAGCCACCTGGGCAAATAGCCGTGAGCAGCTCTATTTTGGGCGCACCGCGTTCTTCTATTGCAATCACGATCAAGCCGATTATCTCACATCAAACTACCATAAAAAGCTACTCAAAGCCCGGTTTTACAAACAGCTCACAATCCGCAGCGGCAAAACCTTCCAGAAAATAATTGAACTAACATTGGGGGACTAATGAATATCTACGCCTATCAACGCCCGCTTGGGCCTATTGCCGACGACAAGGCTTTGCGCCAGAAATATATTGCGGTGTATGATGCCAAGACACACCAGCAGGTCGTGCGCTTTTGCCACGCGTATGGTCATCGACTACATGAGCTCACCCGCCACACCTTCCCATATAACAGCGACATTGCTGACGCGTATGCTGGTATGGAGCAGTGGCTTGCTGGCGAGGCGAACTACCATGCGGCCCGCAACGCAAGCTTTCAGATTGGCCGCCAGGCGCGCTCTGCAACCGACCGAGTAGCGGAGCGTTTCCTGCGCACTATGGCACAGCTCACGGCAAGTCCGCATGTGAAATATCACGGGCTGTGGGCAAGTGACTTTGCCATCACCCTTATCAACACCATGCACCCAAACGATGAAGCGGCAGTGCGTGACGAACGCATGGCGCAGATACAACTTTTGAAAAGCATTAACTAAATTTTAAATATAGATGCGTGTATAAGAGGTGCGTTCGATGCGGTAGCATAACCTGCGGCTGGTGAGCAATTGAGTCAGCTACACAACTTCGCTATACTAAAGATATGACAAATGCGCAATCACAGCCACTCCTCTACGAGCACATTTGTGCCGATCCAATGAATGCTGATTTTGCGGCACGGGGTTGGCCGCCGGTGTATAGTGCCTCGGCGCGCTCGCGCATCATCATTGTTGGCCAGGCACCCGGCCGCATTGCTCAGGAGACGGGAGTACCGTGGAATGATGCTAGCGGTCGCCTCTTGCGGCAGTGGCTTGGCGTGAGCGATGAGCAGTTTTACAACCCCGATCTCTTTGCGCTCATCCCCATGGATTTTTACTACCCCGGCAAGGGCGTGCATGGTGACTTACCGCCACGCAAGGAGTTTGCTGGGAAATGGCACCCAAAACTCCGTGCCCAGATGCCAGCAGTGCGCCTAACGATTCTGGTCGGTGCCTATGCGCAGAAATACTATCTTGCCCGCCAGGCAGAGAAGAACTTAACAGAAACGGTAGCACATTTTGCGCAGTATTTGCCAGAGTATTTCCCACTGGTGCATCCATCGCCGCTGACTGCTCGCTGGCGAGCGCGTAATCCGTGGTTTGAGGCGGAGGTTATTCCAGTACTGCGACAGAAGGTTTGCCAAGCTTTAGAGTAATTATGAAGGCGTGTGAGTACTGCCGGGTAATGGCTCGGCTGTATTTTGTATCCGTATAGAACGCACTATGAATATTATTCGAACAAGATAAAAACTAATACAACAGAGTGTACAAATAGTATGCAAAACACTTCTCGCGCCTACAAAAGTATGGTATAACAAGGTGTATGAGACGATCCCCAGAAACAACCCTAGCCAATTCATATTTCACATTAGTTGCAGCAGATTTTCACAATCGGATGGAAGACGTGGGAGATGCTCCCTATACTGTGGTTGGTGGGCTCGGATTACACGCAGTGACTCATGCCGAGGAGATCGATTGGGATGATCGTGTAGTGCGGATTGGTAATATCTACCTGCCGCGGCGGCGTGAGAATAATGGCACGGTGCGAGATCTCGACACATTAGTGCATACAACAGATACAGTAGCAGCATATCGAGATGAGATGAAAGATGCGCTGGGTGGACTGCTTGTCCCTTCGGTATTTGGCCTTAGGCCATATGGCACTCCACTAATGAATACACTCAAAGGTTTGAGCCATTTCACTGGTGATCGCTATCTTAAAGAGGGCAAAGGGGGTGAAAAGGAACTTTACTGGCGTCTTGCTGGCAGCGAAACGAAGATTCCACTTGAAAGCCTTGATCCTTGGCGTGTCGAACAAGACGGCCAAACAGTTTGTACTATTCCTGGCCCCGTTGCTCAGCTCGGTGCGTATATGAATCGATCGATTACTGGCGTGCGCAAAAAGGATGAAAGGAAACTAACAGGGCTCGAGAACGTTGTTATGCCGAACGGCAAGATCAGCGACATCCCAAAGGAATATCGCGAGCAATACTTTGCCTTTGTTGAGCAAGCAGAGAAGGTCAAACAGGCGCGACAAAAACTTGGTTTGACTGCGCTTAAAGCACATCTTTTGGCAGATCTCGAAACGAGAGACTGGGCTGTTAAGCTTGCTCAAGGTCAGCACGATGGTTTGCTTCGGCCATTTACTGGCAAGCAGTAGCTTCGCGCTATAATAGAAAGTATGAACGCCGCCCTCTACGCCAAGCTCAAAACACTACCCCGTAGCCCGGGGGTGTACTTTCATAAGTCGGCGAGCGGGGAGGTGATTTATGTCGGCAAGGCGGCAGTGCTGCGCAACCGAGTGCGGCAGTATTTTCAAGATTCGCGTGGACGAGATAATAAAACCATGGCACTGGTGGCGGAGATCCACGATACGGATTGGATCGAGACCGAGAGCGAAGTGGACGCGCTGTTTTTAGAAAGTGAGATGATCAAGCGCTACATGCCGCGTTACAATGTACTGCTGCGCGATGATAAATCACAGACCTTTGTGCGAATCAACATGAAGAGCCAGTGGCCAGTGGTGAGCTTTACGCGCAACCCAGCGGATGATGGCGCTGACTACTACGGCCCCTTCTACAACGGCTTTGCGCTCAAAAAAGCCCTGCGCCACCTGCGGCCAATCTTCCCGTACCTAACGCGTGAGCGCCGGCCTGGGCAATCAAAGCTGGACGAAGATTTAGGCCTGAGCCCCAAAGCCAGCGACGGGCCGCTAGTATACAAAGCCAACCTCCGCACGCTGATTAGCTACATCAAAGGCAACCGCAAAGCCATCGCTGCCGAGCTTGAGCGCGATATGAAGACGGCCGCCGGGCTACACGAATTTGAGCGAGCAGCCCAGCTGCGCAATAAGCTGCGCGCCATGCAGGAGTTGCAGCGCCGGGTGATGTTTGGCGATAAGGAATTTTTGGCTATTAGTAAGGACCGGGCCTTGGCGGATTTGACCACGCTGCTGGGGCTAGCCGGTGAACCAACCCGCATCGAAGGCTACGATATCAGCCACATGAGCGGTCGTCAGGTGGTGGCGAGCATGGTGGTGTTTCGCAATGGCGTCAGTGACCGGGCCGAGTATCGCAAGTTTAAAGTCAGTGAAAAAAACGACGACACTGGTAATATGCACGACGTCATCTTTCGCCGCCTCAGTGAGCGCCATATCAAGAGCTGGGGCACGCCGAGCCTGCTGCTGATTGACGGTGGCAAAGGCCAGCTAGCGGCAGCAATCGCGGCCCGCGATACGCGTGGGGTACATGTGCCGATCATCAGCATTGCCAAGCGTGAGGAAGAAATCTTGGTACACAAAACTGGCTCGCAGGTGGGGCTGGCGTATATTCAGCAGCTACAAGCCGAGCGCCCGAGTGGCATTACCGTCTACGAGGATGGCGATGTCTATGTGATCAACCTCCACCCAGGGCAGCGCAACGCTGGCGCGCACTCCAAGAATTTGCGGGGTAGTGCCGCGGTGTATGAGCCAGAGGCGGCCCACGCTGCTTCTGTCGTGCAGGAACAGCCAGGTAGCAGTACCAGCCCGGTCGCCATTCCACCGCTTGCAGCCAGTGATATCACCAAGCTCTTCCAGCGCATCCGCGACGAGTCGCACCGCTTTGCCGTCAGCTACCACACGGCGTTGCAGCGCAAAGCCAGCGTCAAAAGTGCGCTCGATGGCATCCCTGGCGTTGGCCCCAAAACCAAGCAGAAGCTGCTGCGGCAGTTTGGCAGTGTGCGTGGTATCATGCGCGCCAGCCAAGCAGAGCTAGCGGCAGTGGTAGGGGAGGCGCGCGCAGCGCAGATTTGGCAGGGCTGCAGTAGATGAGACACACCCAACCAACGACACAGTCAGTGGCTAGGGCCGTACAACCCGAATAGCTTTTGCCGGGTCTTTATACGCGCGAATTGTCGATACCGCCGGCAGTGCGGCGTGTTCTCCCTCGGTCTGGGCGAGGATGGTGGCTGGCTCACAGAAGGTGAGCGTGATTTCAGTGATTCTTTCTGGTGTGTGGCCCCCCGTTATGGCGCTGCAGGCAAAGGGAATATTTTTCCAGACAGACGAGAAGTCGGCTTGATGGTAGCCAAAAAAGTCGGTCTGTGGGTAGTCGATCGACGAGCGGATAACGCGCCCCATGCGCTGGTTATTAATAATCATCACATCTGTTAGACCAGCCTGCTCTTCGGTAGAAAGATTGGTTGTGAAAGGTGGCAAGTAAGTGTCATGTGCGCGTAGATAGGTGGTGGCAACTTGCCCCATGCTGCGCACAAGCTTGGTGTGGGGTGGTGTGTGGCGCATGCGTTCGCGCGATGCCGTGCTGGCGAAGCCGCTGGCAATCAGAGCAGTCAGGCCGAGTGTCATATAGCCAGGGGCGTATCACCATGGCTCACCATTTACTTCAATAGAGAGTGGCTGATGAATAATAGTGTGGCGGTTGGTCTGCAGCAGTGGTAAAGGATCGCGCTGGCCTCTTGCGAGATCGTTGCAATTGCCATAGCCAATAAAGCTATACACTGCGCCATCAAGCTCAGCCCTCAGCCCCGCATTTACCACCTGCGTACTCGTCCCATCACCTGCCGCACTGATAATATGAGCGTCATGCGGCAGGCGACCAGCAAGGTCGTCAATGTTATCCGCTGCCTGCGAATAGCGCGTCGTTATGGTGTCGTAGGGAATGCCCGCTGTATCAAGCCGGTTAAACACACCAGCTTGCACCTCGCTATGGCGGGTGCTATAAGGGTTCTGGACAATGACAAGCTTACGATCATACATCATAGAAATAAAAAC
>CALHWA010000128.1 GCA_938036845.1 uncultured Candidatus Saccharibacteria bacterium
TATTAAAATAATCGTGCTTCGCGCAAGGAGAAAAGCTCCCTCTCGCAAAAATCTCCCTCTATTGTATCACAAGGGCTCAGCGGTATGATGTGCGTTCCCCCCCTTCCATCGCTCTAATACATAGAGCATGCGCATCTGCTGCGGTCACTGCTCTACCGTTATCTCGGGAGACCACTACTTGAGAAAATGGAGGACTTTATGGGTGACATAAACAGAAACATCTCCAAAAATACTTGCTATAATACCAGAACAATACACTCATTGCTTTTCCAGGTAGAATAGTGAGCAAAAATAGCCTATTCTGACAGAGAAAAGTGAAGGCTTTTGGGTTCACGTTACGCAGCGCGCCGTGCAGGCTGAGTATGCGCTTGCTGCAGCGCCACCACAACATCGCTTTCCTCACGCTCTTGGCCTGCTGGATGTGGTGCTAAGCCTGCCTTAGCCTGCAGCCACGTGCGGGCAGACCGTGGCATAAGCTTCTGTACAAGATCTGTCGCCACCATACCAAGCGTTGTAGCAACCACTTTTGCATCCTTCTTTAGTGAGGCTGTCTCAGCATACACAACGTCCTGTTCCATCATATGGATGGTACTCAGCTTGTAGCCAGGCTCATGCTGCTCTTTGCTATAAGGCGCCATAATGCCTGGGCGAGCCGTCTTGCGTGCGTCGATCCACTGCTGTTTGAGACCTTCAGGGATGTCGGGGTTAGCAAGAATATCATTATACACTTCGCCTGTGGCTAGTGGCCTTGGCCCGACGATTGCCATCTTGCCACGCAATACTTGCAATAGCTGCGGCGCTTCGTCCACATGCGCCTTGCGTACGAGCTTGCCAATTGGCCCTGCGCTACTGTGGTTATAGCCATTAGCCGAGGCAGTGTTGCGCACCGCACCACGGAGTGTCCGCAACTTTGGCACCTTAACGAGGTTATCAAGGTCACTCCCATACCGCTCCTGCACAAAGAGTGTTGGGCCATCGCCAAGCTCCTTATGCATTGCCGCAGCAGCAACGAGAGCAGCCGAGCCCATACAAACCAGCAAAGGAACCGCCACTACTCGGTCAAACCAGCGCTTCTCAGCACTTTCGTTATAGGCTTTGCCGTGTTTTGTTCTATTTTTTTGTGACATCCGTTCGATGGTAGCACAATGTTGCGTATTTGTCAACAGTATCGTGCCTAGTCCTTTCCTTTCACTTGATTTTAGTGTAGTTGTTATAAAGTATTGCACCCTTTAGGGTCACGTCAAACCAAAGAAGAGGCTACGGCCTCTCTTCATCCAGTCTGGCTCGCTATACTCTCAACAAAAACATCGCTCCCTTGGCGGAGCAATGCGTATTTTTTGC
This sequence comes from uncultured Candidatus Saccharibacteria bacterium, assembly GCA_938036845.1. Taxonomy (GTDB): domain Bacteria; phylum Patescibacteriota; class Saccharimonadia; order Saccharimonadales; family Saccharimonadaceae; genus Saccharimonas. Next base: position 1,342 of record CALHWA010000128.1, read on the forward strand.
ATCTGTGGTGCGGGTGCGGAGAATCGAACTCCGATCCCAAGTTTGGAAAACTTGTATACTAGCCGCTGTACGACACCCGCACGCGCGTTATCCATTATACCACTTTTTTGTGTATAATAAAGGTATGACCCGAGGACTCCATCGCTTGCGCGGATCAAGCATACACACCAATGGCGTTGCGCGCAATACCCGCACCATCGTCAATGGCGCTAAGACGTCGTCACTACGCGTCGACCAGCGCCAACATCAATCCATCCAAGAACGCCGCGCCAACCACTTACGCTACCAAAGCTCGCATACTATGATGGGCTGCCGGCCAGTCGCCGCCGATAGTAGCCGTATTGATGATGAAGCACCTTATATGAACAACGAGCGCCTCCGAGGTGCTTGCGGTGGGCCACGTGACCCATCAGGATCGCGGCCAGGTACCGCCACCTACGCCCGCCGGCACGATAACACAGTACACTTGCCGCGACAATCACAACCAGCCTATAGCAAGCCAGCCATGAAGCCAAACTTCCGCCCAGGATTTATGCAACCAAACCAAGGTCAATAATCACGCGGCTTTGGCCTATACCGCTAGGTATGCATCACAAAAGAGATGCATTTCTCGCTCTTATATTCTTTCAAGGGTAGAAAATGTGCGCTTTCAAGCCTACTTGAAACCCCTTCATACCTTCGCTCTTCTTATCTAATATGCGACCCGTAATAGAGAATGGGCACCTTTTCGATGTCATTTCTTTGTAGAGCTAAAGCTAGTTACTCGAAAGTGCCGCACTTTTACCGCTTATACTCTGGTGGGATGATTTCATCCGCTGTCACAACCTCTGGTGCACCATCAGTCTGGAAGGCTTGGCGGGCTTGCTCAAGCGTAACAGTAATGGTACTGCCAGGTGCCACACTACCACTGAGCATCTGGCGTGCCACGGTATTCTCCACCGCTTTTTGCACCACGCGGCGCATTGGGCGAGCACCAAGCCGTGGATCATAGCCACGTTCGACGAGAAAGAGCTTCGCATCATACTCTACCGCGACCGAGACCTTTTGCTGGGCGAGCGTGGCATTGACCCCCTCGAGGATAAGGTCAAGCACTTGCACCAGCTCTTCCTTAGTAAACGGCCGGAAGAGGACGATTTCGTCAAAACGGTTGAGGAACTCGGGACGGAACTGACCACTGTTAATGAGCTCGTCGGTAAACTGCTGTTCGAATTGCTCAAGCTTATAGCCATGCTCGATGTATTCGCGGATGCGGTCGGCCCCAGCGTTACTCGTAGCAATGACAATCGCATCACGGAAGCTCACTTCACGATTCTTAATATCGCGCAGGATCCCCTCATCCAGCAGCTGCAGCAAGGTTGCCAATACCTCTGGCGCGGCCTTCTCAATTTCATCGAGCAATACCACGCTAAAGGGCTGTTTCATCACCTGGGCGGTTAAGCTGGCTGGGTCATCAGCGCCATCAGCAATTAGGCGCGACACATCCTCTGGCCGGACATATTCATTGAGGTCAATCCGGACAATCTTGCCTTCGCCACCAAAGTACACGTCAGCC
>CALHWA010000129.1 GCA_938036845.1 uncultured Candidatus Saccharibacteria bacterium
TGCGAATGCACGGACTGATTCAGGCGTATTCGCGGACGAATCGTATCCTTAATTCAATTAAAACCTATGGAAATATCGTGACATTTCGCAATTTAGAGGAGGCGACCAATAAAGCTTTAGCACTTTTTGGTGACAGAGATGCGAAGGGTATTGTATTGCTGCGTCCTTTCCGGGATTACTATGAGGGCTATGAGGATGCCGGAAAGAAAACGCCAGGCTATGTTGATTTGATCGCGGAGCTAAAAGATAAATTTCCAGTGGGCGAGATAATTACTGGTGAGCAAGAACAAAAGGAATTTGTGAAGCTGTATGGTGCAATTCTGAGGCTGAAGAATATTCTGTCTAGCTTCGACGAGTTTATTGGCCAAGAGATTTTGGGCCAGCGAGATGTGCAAGATTATCACAGCATGTACATTGACCTCTACAATGAACTGCGGCCGAAATCTGATGAGAGTAAGGAGAATATCAACGACGATGTGATATTTGAAATGGAGCTTATCAAGCAGGTTGAAATAAATATTGATTACATCCTGGAATTGATTCGGCAGTATCATGATAGCCATTTGAATAATAAAGAGATTTTAGTCGATATTGATAAAGCCGTTAACTCATCTATAGAGTTGCGTAATAAAAAGGATTTGATCGAGCAGTTTATTGCGTCGCTTACCGTTGATAGTTCGGTTGACGGTGATTGGCAGGAGTTTGTAAAATCAAGGAAAATCAAAGAATTGAACCAAATTATTGATGATCAAAAATTAGATAAAAAAGCAACATATATATTTGTTGAAAATGCTTTTCGCGACGGATACGTACAATCAACCGGCACAGGTCTATCGCGGATACTGCCACCAATGTCGCGTTTTTCGCCTAGTGGAGAGCGTAGCAAAAAACGTGAAACAGTGCTGAAAAAACTGAGAGATTTCTTTGATCGATTCTTTGATGTTTCGAATGAAAGCTTATAGAGTGCGGAAAGTACAGGGCTCGGCTCCATGAAAATACCCACCACGATCAAACCCAACTCCCGCCACCGCGAAGAAGTCGTGGTGGGTAGCGACGGCACGTATATTATCTACACCAAGGCGCCGGCGATTGAGGGCCGGGCGAATGCGGCGGCTATTAAGCTGCTAGCCAAATATTTTGGCGTGCCGCAGTCCCAGATTCGACTGCTGCACGGGGCGACATCGAAGCATAAGGTGTTTAATATCGATAACGCAGTTCAATAAAATACATGTCTGATTGGGCACAGAGTACCCAACAAAAAATGACAATATAGCTTTTGTAAACAGTACATCGCCAAGAATTCTGGTGCGCATAATGTATACAAGAAAAGTGAGACGTTATAAAATGCTGGAACGTAAGTTGCCGAATAGCTGCTTCTTTCTTCTGCAAGAACCTGCCTTGTCTTACCTCATTGGATAAAGCGATGACAACACCATAATTAATCCGGTAGGTTTTCATTACGGTGCATTAATCTGCTTTTGCAATGCCGACGTGTATAAGCATAGGAAAGAAGGGCAAGACACTCAAAAAATCTTAATATTCAGGTGTATATTCCTACGGATAATTTACACCGGGCACAGTCTTGCCCAGTAGCGCTTGCACGGTGACGAAGCGATAGCCTTGCTGCTTGAGCGTGCTGAGGATGCAGGGTACGGCATTGACAGAGGTGGGGTGGATGTCGTGCATGAGGATGATAGCGCCTGGCCGCGCACCAGCAACGGCGCGATTGCAGACGATCGTGCTATTGCGATCGGCCCAATCGCGCGTATCGACCGACCACAAGATAGAGGCCATACCGCGCTGGCGTAGCTGCTCGAGGACGACGCTATTCACTGCGCCATATGGTGGACGCATGATGGTGGGCGCGGTGCCTGTTGCTTGAGTAATAGCACTGTTGGTGCGGTCGAGTTCGCTGCCGATTGCTTCGGCGCTATACTGCGGCAGCACCGGATGGCTCCACGAGTGATTACCGAGCTGGTGGCCACTGGTATGGATGCGGCGCGCGACGTCAGCACGGGCTGCAACTTTGCTGCCGATCATGAAGAATGTGCCTTTTGCGCCGTATTGGTCTAGGGTATCAAGCAGCTCGTTGGTGTATGGTCCAGGCCCGTCGTCGAAGGTGAGGGCGATGCAGGCTTGAGCGCAGGACGCAGAGGGCGCTGGTGAGGCTGGTGCAGGGGTAGCAATTGGCTTGGGCTGCGGCTTGGGCAGGGTAGGAATGGTGGCAATTTGCCGCGCCTGGGTGGTTTGCAGTGCGGCGAGGATACTGGTGAAGGGGAGAGAGATCGTCATTGTGCCATACGATGACGGCACGAGTGCAGCTTGGCTAAAGGGCCAGGCAAGTGTATTGTCATTGGTGATAACGAAGTTGGTGAGTGCGTCCTCTGTGACCATTTCGCCAAGATCGACGGCTGGCTGCTGGCGCTCGGCAATTGTTGCCGCAACGGAGCGCTGCGCAGCATCAATGACAGTGCGGAGGTGTACAGTATTACCGCCAACGAGATCGCGCAGGGTGATGGCTGCGCCGGTCTGCTTGTTGAATGTCCAAAATCGGGTAAAGCTGGCGGGGTGAGCACCGTGGGTGTCTTGGTTAGCCTGAATAATAACAGATAGAGCAGTATTGGTATTGTGGGTAATTTGGTAGCTGATTGCCTCGGTCATTGGCCGATGGAAGGTGCGGCCAGCTGCTACGCTTTGGCGAAACTCATGATCGAGCTGGTCGATGGCGCTCGCGATAATAGTGTCGATCGTGTTATTGCCTGTCAGTGGATATTCGAGCGAAGCTTTTTCTTTAGCAGAGGTGCGGCTGACCAGCTTCGAGCGGATGCCTTGGTAGTGCGAATCGACGAAGGAGTATTTCTCGTCTGTTTTGTCGGTTGTGCGTGCGGCTGGTGGGGAAGGCTGCGGTGCAGCAGGCCGCACCACGTGGACGATAATAAGGGTAATAATGAGGCCACATAATGCACAGGCAAGTAGCGCAAGCAAGATAATCATGCGCCGCCGCGCTTGCGTGCAGCGCTGTTGGTGTCGCTGCAAACGCGATGCTGGTGAGGGAGATTGACGCTCCATACCGCTAGTATAGCAAAATAATGAGCATAAGCGCCATAGATATGATGATTATGCTCACACCTATTGCACCAGCGCAGCCTATGGTATAATTTAGGCAGAATATGGGACCACAACAGCCGCGATTCAATAGTTTTCCTGAGCAGCCTCGGGCAAACAACCAGAATATCTACCGTTCGCCAGCGCCTCAGGCGCACGAGCGGCTTCCTGCGTTGATGCCTGAGCGCCGGAGCGAGCAGCAGCCTGCCGATACGCACGAGATGATGCCAATGGTCCCGCAGCAGAGCCTCACGCTGCCAGCTCTGCCTACCACAGTTATTGCTGCGCCACAGCCCGACCCAGATACGACTGTCACGGCTGCTCCTGCAACTGCTGCAGACGAAGATCTGATCGAGAAAGACTGGGTTATCAAGCTCAAGCAGATCATTAAGGATACCCAAGATGACCCCTACCAGCGCGAGCAGCAGGTTAGTGCTCTGCAGCGCGACTATATCTACAAACGCTATGGACGCAAAATTGGTGCAACGGAGAACTAGATGAATACCGTCACCACATTCATTATTGTTTTTGGCTCGGCTGGTCTTATTCTTATCATCTTGTTTGTTGCCTTTATCGTTTATCGCAACAGTATGCGCGAGGCTAAGAACTACGAGCGAGGTCTCAAGATGGTGCCGATTCTCATCCACTTGCCACCTGCTAGTGACGATATCGACGGTGGGGGGCGCGACAAGCGTGACCTCACAGAGGAGGTGCTGTCGCAGGCTCAAGTGATGTACAACATCATTGCGAGTACCAGCACCAAGGGCTTTATGAGCCGGATCTATGGGCAACGCCATGTGTCATTTGAAATTGTGGCGCGCGAGGGACTAGTGTATTACTATGCGGTGGTGCCAACAGTGCTGACGGACACAGTGCGCCAGGCAATTGCTGCAGCCTACCCATCGGCACGGTTAGAGGAGGTGTCGGAGCACTCAGTGTTTAGCAAGGTAGGTAAGGCGAGTGGGACAATTGGTGGTGAGTTTACTCTCCGTAAAGAATTTATTTACCCAATTTCCACCTATATGGAATCTAAGCGCGATGCGTCGCGGGCGCTGCTTAATGCAGTGTCTTCAGCTGGGCGCGAGGATGGGGTGGGAATCCAATTTTTGATCCGCCCAGCGTATGAGAAGTGGACGAAGCGCTCTATCTCAGCTGCCGAGCAGATCGTCAAGAACAAGGGTGAAAAAAAGAGTAGTGGTGGCAGTGGCCTCTCGGCGCGTGACGTTATGCAGGCACTATGGAAGCCGCCCGAGGCAAGTGACAAGAAGGAATTCCAAGCCGAGAAGCCGCTCAGTGCGGTGGAGCAGGCTAAGGTTGATGCTATCCAAGAGAAGATTCGCTACCCTGGCTATGAGGTAATGATCCGCGTGGTGGTGTCGTCCAATACGGCGGCGCGCTCACAGGTGCTGCTCAAGAATATTGTGGCAGCGTTTGCACTGTTTGATTCGCCGAGCTTTAACGGCTTTAAGTTTAACCTTACTAAGAATGTTGATGAGCTCGCGACAGCCTTTATCTTCCGATTCTTCCCGCAGGCAAATAGCCGTGATATTCTCAACTCAGTCGAGCTTGCAACTCTCTTTCATTTGCCAGACCAAAATAGCATTCCTACCTCGCAAGTCAAGCGCCAGATGAGTAAGCAAGTCGATGGCCCAACAGAGGTGATGGAGACGGGGCTGTTACTCGGCTACAATGAGTTCCGCGGCGTGCGCAAGCCGATTCGCCTGGCCGATAAAGACCGTCGGCGTCACATCCATATCATTGGTCAGACGGGTGTGGGTAAGTCGGTCTTGCAAGAGAACTTGGCCTACCAGGATATGCTGGCGGGGCGGGGTTTTGCCTTGGTTGATCCGCACGGTGACCTGGCTGAGGCGTTGCTTGCTAAAGTACCACGTGATCGGGTAGAGGATATTGTCTACTTCGACCCAGGTGATATGAGCAACCCAATTGGTCTTAATATGTTTGAGTTCGACCACCCCGACCAAAAGGACTTCTTGGTGCAGGAGGCGATTAACATGCTATATGGCTTGTACGACCCAGGCCACACAGGTATCGTTGGGCCACGCCTCGAGCACATCTTCCGTAACTGTGCGTTGCTGCTGATGGCTGATCCTGCGGGTGGAACGTTTGTTGATGTGCCAAAGCTGCTGGTGGATGAGCAATTCCGTAATGCTAAGCTCAAATACGTGACGGACCGGCAGGTGCTCGACTTTTGGACGAAGGAGTTCCCAGCCTCGCAGCGCTCTAATGAAGCCGGTGACTTGATTAGCTGGGTGATCTCCAAGTTTGGCCCATTCATCAGCAACGATGCAATGCGCAACATCATTGGCCAGACCAAGAGTGGCTTTAACTTCCCCGAGATTATGAATAACAACAAGATCTTGCTCGTCAACCTCTCTAAAGGTAAGATGGGTGATCTCAACTCGAAGCTGCTTGGTATTATCTTCGTCATGAAGTTCCAGGCGGCTGCGATGGCTCGGGCCAATATCCCCGAGCACGAGCGCAAGGACTTTACACTCTACGTTGATGAGTTCCAGAACTTTGCCACCGATAGCTTCGAGACGATCCTCAGTGAGGCGCGTAAGTATCGCTTGAGTTTGGTCTTGGCCAACCAGTTTATGACGCAGCTCAAGGAAGAACTGCGCGAGGCGATCCTTGGTAACGTTGGTACAACCATTACCGGCCGAATTGGTACGACTGATGCAGAGATCATGGT
>CALHWA010000130.1 GCA_938036845.1 uncultured Candidatus Saccharibacteria bacterium
ATCTACACCCCTAACTTTATCATTTATATCAACTACTTTATTGATGCTGACTATATCTTTTTCTACATCCCTTATGACAGAACCAGCCTCAGAGTATTTGTTATTCACATATTGAGATTCTGTCTTTTTCAGGCACTTAGCTCGCTTATTTTTATTTTTATCCTGATGATATAGCATAAATTTATTGACAAAATCGCTAGGATTTGGATCACTATACGTCATTATGTTAGATAATTTATTTTCAATTAATGTTAACAAATCGCTATCTATCTCTACTTTATTTTTATATTCATTTAGAGTGCTCTCATACACATCACTACTTTCTTTGCCTCGATGTACAACAACCTTCTTACCAGAATTACTATAGAAAGGAAAGATGTAATCGTCTATCAGAACAGTTTTGCCCGATCCTTTTTCTCCAAAGATAATATTTAGATCGTCGTAAAGTATTAGCTCACCATTGTTATTTGTTTTTATAGAGTTACTTTCGGAGCCGTCTAATGCATTTTTAACAAAAATCTTTGGCTCTCTAGCGAGTTCATAGAACTTTGAAAATGAATCTATATCAAATTTTATTTCTAATGCCATAGATGCACTATACTTAGACCAATCTTGCACATCGCTTCCAACAAGAGAAAGATAATCTTCGTTGCTATTAATTATAGCCATGGATACAAGATTCGCAGGCTCTACTATTACTGAATAGTCTTCCAAGTCTTTGCAAAGCTCATCTTTTTCAGAAATTGTAATACCATTATCTTTATTATAAAAGTGAGGAACGATTATAACATCATCTACTTTAAATCTCTTTACCGAATTTATAAATTGATCATATTCGATACAGTACTTCTCATAATTTCTATTAGAATCATTATAAACTTCTGAAAAAGTATCTTTTATGCTTGGGTTAGCGATAATTATCACCTGCCTGCGTTTATCGCCGATTTTTACGTCCAATTCAATACCTGGGAACATTATTAAATCATCGCTCTGTCTAGAAACTTCGTTGAACTCTTCCAGGTCAAACTTATTATGATTTGTAATAGAGGCAATGCCGACCCCCTCTTTAAGCATTGTCCTAACGTAATCCTCGGGCGAGATAACTCTCCCTGGTCCATCACCTTTCTTTAGGTTTTGAGTGTGAGTGTGTAGATCAATTCTCATATGTTATCGTCTCAGTGCTTTCTTTTCTTCAGCATTAGCTTTAGGTTGCTACTCATGCTACTATTCACCAACTTCAGCCCTTGCGGGCAATCCTCTTTCACGCCACTCAAATCTTTGCCCTATGGCAAAAAACTTCTGCGATTGGTCAGACTTTGGGTCATAATCTTCTGCAGTAGCATATAAATCCAGCACTTGCCGATAAAGAACCTTTTCACTACTGCGAATATCACGGATCCCATCAAGTAGCTCTTTCCAATGGTTACCACCGCCAAGATTTTTAAGACGCTCACAGTCAATAGCAAAACCTTTGGTGATATACTCCCGCAAACGATCAGTCGCCCAGATGCGAAACTTGGTGGCGATATTCGACTTGATGCGATAGCCGAGCGAGATTATCATGTCGAGATTATGGTATTCTAATTCACGCTCCACCTGACGATCACCCTCAGTTCGAACTGTTCGGAATTTCCGAACAATTGCCGCAAGATCAAGTTCACCCTCGTCAAAGATATTTTTTATATGCTCGCTAACGTTAGCTTTACTCGGCTGACATAATTCAACTAGCTGCGCTTGCGTCAGCCAAACCGTCTCATCTTGGAACCGAACATCAACTTGTGGCTTACCGTTATCATCAACATAAATAACGATATTGCCGTTATCTCGCATCATCATTATCCCTCTCGAGGTCCGCAACTATCGCGTCAATTTCCGTCCGTAACTCCGACTGGCGAGCTACGATCTTTGCAATTTCAGCATTGAGCTCAGTGATGTCGATCACTTCTTTTGTATCTTCAGCTTCAACATAGGAGCTAACTGATAAGTTGTAGTCATTGGCGACGACATCTTCGTAAGTAGCGACCTTCGCAAAGTAGTCGATGTTCTGTCGATCAGTAAAACTATCCAATATTTTCTGCCGATTTTCCTCGCTCAGTTTATTTTTATTGCCTTTGCGCACAAACTCAGCACTGGCATCGATAAACAATACGTCATTTGTCACCCGGCTCTTTTTCAAAACAAGGATACAAGTACTAATCGTCGTACCAAAGAACAAATCTGGTGGCAATTGGATGACAGCATCAACATAATTACTATCTACCAGGTATTTGCGAATTTTTACCTCAGCCCCGCCGCGATATAGTGCGCCAGGAAATTCAACAATCGCTGCCGTGCCGCTCTCGCTGAGCCAACTCAACATATGCATCGTGAATGCTAAATCAGCCTTACTGCGTGGTGCCAAGACTCCAGCCGGGCTGAAGCGCGGATCGTTAATGAGTGTCGGGTTACTGTCGCCGTCCCATTTGATGCTATATGGCGGATTTGAGACAATCGCATCAAATGGCTCGTCATCCCAGTGTTTTGGATCTTTCAGCGTATCACCGTGAGCAATATTAAATTTTTCATAATTAATGTCATGCAGGAACATGTTGATGCGGCAAAGATTGTAGGTCGTAATGTTAATCTCTTGCCCATAAAAGCCTTGTCGGACATTATCTTTGCCCAAGACTTTCGCAAACTTTAGCAGCAGTGAACCGGAGCCTGCCGCTGGGTCATACACTTTATTTACCGAGGTCTTGCCAACAACAGTAATCTTTGCCAAAAGTTCGCTCACTTCCTGTGGCGTGAAGAACTCGCCCCCAGATTTGCCAGCATTACCAGCATACATGGTCATCAGGTACTCGTATGCGTCACCGAAGGCATCAATGGTATTATCTTCAAATTTGCCAAGCTCCAATTCGCCAATAGCGTTCATCAGCTTCACCAATCGCTCATTGCGCCTAGCGACAGTCGGACCAAGCTTATTGCTATTGACGTCCAAGTCGTCAAACAGCCCGCGAAAATCATCCTCACTATCAAAACCCTTGGCTGATTGCTCAATGTTATGGAATATTTTACTCAGCGTTTCGTTCAAATTTTCGTCATTTTTGGCACGCTTACGGACATTTTCAAACAGCTCGCTTGGTAAAATATAAAACCCTTTGTCATTTACCGTATCCTTACGGCCAAACTCCGCCTGATCATCACTCAGTTCAGCGTAATTAAAATCAGCCAAGCCAGTTTTTCGTTCTTCAGCATTGATATAATTGACTAAATTTTCCGATATAAACCGATAAAATAAGAAACCTAGCACATACGACTTAAAGTCCCAGCCGTCGACTGATCCGCGCAGGTCATTGGCAATTTTCCAAATAGTATTGTGAAGATTGCTGCGTTCTTGTTCTTTACGATTATCCCCTGTTGTCATGCCCCTCATTATACTGCAAGCAAGCCTAATTAACGAGGCTGGTTTGCGGCACTTTACTGCCATTGGTTGTTCCCTCACCCCACAGTCTGCTACAATAAAACCATGTCCGAGCCCCGCGGAGTGATTTATGTTATGACCAGTGCCATTGATGGCTTGGTCAAGATTGGTAAGACCAGCACCGACCGCTTTGAGGCGCGCATGCAGTATCTTGAGTCCAACGGCTATTCTAACATCACTGGGCTGCAGCGTCTGGTCGCCATTGAGGTAGATAATTACCACAAGAAGGAGCAACTCCTGCACGAAGTCTTTAGCAAGCACCGCATTGGCCGGAGCGAGTTCTTTGCGCTCGATGAGTATCTTATTCAGCGGCTGCTGCTCGCCCTTGATGGTACGCAAATCTACCCCAAGCCAGCTCAATCCACTAGCAAGGCCGATACGTTCGAAGCCGTTACCACCGCACACCAGCAAGACCAGCGCTTTAGCTTTTACAAAAAGGGCATCGAAAAGGGCGCGACCATTTGCTTCATCAAAGACCCAGCTATCACCGCCGTTGTAGCCGGCCCGCGCGAAGTCTCCTACGGTGGCAAAACCTGGCGCCTATCTGCCCTCACCCGCCTGATCTACACCCAGCGCGGCGAAGTCAACAACTCCGGCGCATACCGCGGCGCCGACCACTGGATGTACGGTGGCGTGAAACTAACGAAGCTGGTGGATAAGATACAGAGCCGATGACGGACTCTCGTTAGTTCAGGTGTCGAGATCTTTGCTAAATCACACTCAATCCCACCCACAGGGCGCTTAATGAGGTAAGCTCACAATCGAGCTGCCAAGCAAAAGATAATCAAGAAAATCTCTCTATTGACATACCCTTTAGTGATTTCATATACTATGAATGAATATAAAAATTTATTCATTCAGAGCATTACAACGAAGGGGGGTGCGAGCATTGGACAAGAAGCAAGCATTAAAAACCGCTGCCTATGATGTCTTCTCAAAAAAGGGTTATAAAGAGGCCGGGATCTCAGAAATTGCAAAACAAGCTGGCGTAGCAGTTGGTTCTTTTTACAACTACTACGACAGCAAGGAGGCTATCTTTCTGGATGTGTACGTTGAGGAGAATAGCCGCGTTCGCCAGGCGATGATGGATGACATCGATTGGCAGCAAGATTTGGTCAAACTTGTGAGGCAGATTTTTGAGCAGTCACGTAGCCTGGTTTCGTCCAATAAAATCCTGGCGGAATGGCATAACCCAGCCATCTCTCGCACGCTGCGCAGCCACTATTCTTCGGGCAAAGGCAAAGCCGCCAATACCTTTCATCAGTTTTTAGTCGAAACCTTTACTAATCGTATGATGGCAGAAGGACATTCAGAAGAAAAAATTCAGGATATTTTACAAGTGTATAATTTGTTTTACTACATGGATATACATATCACGGAAGGCGATTTTCCGGGTATTGGTAGGACACTAGAAGTACTTGCCACTACCTTTGCGAGAGGTGTTTTACATAATGAAAAGGGGTAAAAAATGGTTATCATCGTTATAGCTATTCTTGTGGTTATAGGCATTATTACTTGGGGCGTCATTGCCTACTTGGGGCGGAGCCAAACGTTATCGGTCACGTCCATCGAAAACCCTCGCGGCGACCTCCACGTCATTCGCCTGGCAAAACCTACTAATATGACGTGGAAAGCGGGCTCTTATGCCAAGATCACGCTACCTAGTACGGCATCTGGTGGTGAAAAGAATGATCATAAGGGCGAACAGACAAGTCGTTGGCTGAGTATCGCCTCTAGTCCTGAGGATAATGAAATTATTATCCTAACCCACAATAGCGGTAGTCCTTATAAAAAAGCTTTGACTAGCCTACCAGCAGGTAGTCAGGTCAAGATGAGTTGGCTGGAATCTTCTTTGTCAGTTACAGACGGCAACGAGCCGCTGGTTTGCTTCGCCTCTGATGTCGGCATCTCGGCAATGCGACCAATTGTCAGGCAGTGGGCCGGCAAGCGCCCTATCGTTCTCTACCATTTAGACAAGGGAGTAACGGTTTTCGACAAGGAGCTCTCGGAATTAGCAAATAAAACAGCCAATGTCACCTATGAAACCAATGCCAGTCTTTCCCTGAGTCAAGAACGCTTTAAAAAGTCGATAGATACGTACGGCAAGAAAGCTCAGTATCTCTTAGCTGGACAGCCTGATGATGTAAAAGCGATGAAGAAACTCCTTACAGACAAGGGAATTGATAGCAAGAATGTTCAATCAAGCACTTTTCGTGGGCTGAAGTAGTGGCTATTATGCGCGTCGCACGGAGCGCACCAGTAGCACCCCACCAGCAAGCAACGCCGCTGTCACAAGAACAAATTGCCAGAGCGATATGCCGGTATCGGCTAAGAGGCCGTGGAATTGGCTTGGCTTGGCTGGCTGAGTGGGCTGGTTGGGTTGATTTGGATCGAGCGGATTTGTCGCCAGTGCCGCGCGGCACTCCGACCAAATTGCTTCTGGGTAGCTGGCCGCCAACACATACCACGCCGTCGATGCCACTGAGTTTGCATTAGTTAGTTCATTTGGCAGATCGGCCTTAGATGCGTACTGCCATGCACCATTCGGCCGCTGTGCCGGGTAAGTATCTGTCAAGATTGCCCGCGCTGTGGCCGTGTCCCCAGCGATAGTATGCGCCTGCGCTACGCCATACGTCCCTTCAAACCATACGGTTGGCACGTAATTACCTGTCAAATACGGTGTATAGCCTTTTGCCGCACCATCGGTTGTTTTATAGATAGCAGTATGAGCGAGTGCTTGCTTAGCTTTGTCGTATTCGCCAATCGCATTGAGAAAGATCGCACCCCAGCTTGTTGTATCAAGCGCCTTACTACTGTCGTTATACCCTTGGTTAAAGCGCCCCTCGGATGTATTCCATAGTTTTGCCACCGTTGCTTTGGCAAGTTCATCCGCCTTCTGGGCATACTGCTTATCGCCTAGCACGCGGGCTGCCCGTTCGTATACATGCCACATGTCAGTGTTGTGCTCAGTAGCATGCCACGCAATATCCTTCTTGACGCCATTGTCAATCTTCACCCCGCCACGGAATAACCCAGCAGCATCGCCAGTCGTCGTCTTCATTGTCTCAAGCCAACGGAAGGTATCAAGAATCATCTGGCGCACCCCCTGCTGGTCGCCGTATTTTTCCATATAGCGGATGAGCGCATACTGCACAAAGGCAATGCCACCAGTATAATAAATCGGCTGCTGGATCCCTGTATAATCAAGCTGGTGTACACTCGCCGGGAAGGCCCCCTTCTGCTCACCGGCCTTGACTTGGATTGCGCTTAGGCCATGCACGAGTTTATCTGCCATTGCCCGATCGTCCGCACCAATCGCCACAAGTAGCGCCAGCGACTGATCATACACATAGCTGTACGACTCACGCGGTGTACCATAGCCGTCTTGGCCCGGTGCATACTCATACGAGCGAATGAGCCCCGCCAGCTCTGGCTTGAAATACTCGGCAATGATAGTTTTAGTTGCTGTATCATAGAGGCGAATTAATTTATGCCCCTTGCCCACTGCATCAAAGCTAAAAGTATTATCTGCCTGAGCTGGCTGCGTGGCTTGGAGGTATTCTTTATCAGATACCGCGTAGAGCTGCACCTCAAGATTCTTATACGTAACAGGTCGCGGCCAGCTCTCACCAATCTGCTGCCCTGTTACTGTGTCATACAGCCGGAAGTGCCATGACCCCGCAAATGCCGGGTTGGCAGATGAGAGATCAAGCGTCCATGTACCATCCGGCTGTACCACCGCTGGCGCAACAGTCGTTTGCTCATACTCAGCATCGCTGTAGAGATAAGCCCGCACTTCACGTGGATTAGCCCCAGTTGGTGCTGTTCCTTTTACTGTGCCGCGGTAACCTTCGGCAGCATGTGCAACATGAGAGACCGTGAGCGGTGTCGCACTTTCGGTTTGTCGTGGGTGCGCAAGCGTAAAGCGCCCGCTCACCTTTGCTTGGTAGTCAAAGCCATAGGCTTGTGCTGGCGTAATGGTACTACCATCACCTGGGCTATGCTTTGGCTCCATCATCTGTTTAAGCCATACCATCGCACGCGCTGCTGGTGCTGAGTCAGTCGCTAGTGGCCGACGCACCGCTCTGAATAGCTGATCATTTGTACCACACAGCGACGTATTCGCCCGCACTGGCGGAGCTATCGCGAGCCCATAGAGTGCACCGCACAGCAGCACGACGCTCAATCCCCATCGTTTCATTATTCCCCCTCCGAAATACTCTTATGCTTATATTTATAGCACACTTTGGCCATATCGCATATATGTCATAGCAATTTTATCCATAATTATGAGTCACTAATGTTGTATACTATACTTTGGCCAGCTCAAGAGTACTCGTGTATCACCATCAACCTCATCTGTGATATATCAAATCATTATTTCTCCACTTGAAGCTTACTTCAACTCATTACTCCCTACAGTATCAATTTGCCTCATCAGCAATCTTGTATTAGGCTAGAAGGAGGCAGGGTTGGCACCTTGCATACCAATATCGTTAAAGCCGCACGAGGAGTACTCCATGGCACAAAATTTTACGATTAGCGGTAACAAACTCAAAGGCTACCAGGCAGTCGCCGACGGCACTGGCCGCGTCCACTTTGTGGGCACTACCCAGGAGGAAGTCATCGACCAAACCAGGCGCTACATGCGCCAACACGGTGGTGGCGAGCTCAGGATCCAGCGTGCCGACGGTAGCGCCCAGTATCGCGATGCCGATACCGTCCCACCCAAGAAGGATCCCTTCCCACCGCAAGGATAGCACTCATCCTCACAATACCTCTGCTCTTGGCAGAGGTATTGTTAATGTCAGAAGAATATAATAATTACTTGAGGAGCGTATCAGGCACACCAAGCATCCGCGCCAGCGCATACTGGAGTAAAAAACTCAAGGATGCCATGCCAGCGCAAAACACTGCAACGATCCGCACCACATGCTGCGACAATGGCGCCGCACCCGGCCAGATCATTAGAACAATCACTGGCACGACACAAGCCAGCATCTTAATGCCTGCCGCAATGCGCGTATTGAGGATAGTATGCTGCTTCTTGCTTACTGGCTGATGGGTTTTTGTTGCCAGGGGCGCAACTGCCTTCGTTGTCTTTTTTACTACGCACTCGCCTGTTTTAGCTATATTGCGTGGCAGCATAACCAGCATATAGAGGCCGCACCCAATCATACCGATGGTGATGATTGCTACGAGTGCAATCGCTACTGGCTGTGGCAAGTCCGCTCCTGAGGGCATACCCTGTGGAAGCGTGATCTCTGGCTGGTCGTGCGGCTCCGGTATAACCCAAAGCGCCTTATCTCGCGTGATGTATGGGTAGAGCAATTGCATTGCACACCACACCCACAGCAGCAAGCAAAAGAGATACCCCACCGACGCGCAGAAATGCGTCACCAAAAGCGCAAACCGCCGCGGCTGTGGCTGCTTGGGCTGCTCCTTCGATTTTGCTGGCTGAGAAGACTGCGCTACCATAATTACTAGCCATTATACACGACAGCACAAACTGATGCTATGGTGTGCGATTTTACCACTATTTTTTTAATTAACCGGCAATGGTTGCTGGCAACCCATTTGTCGTTATAGTTATAAAATTCATCCTTAGCAAAGCAGATGAAAAGCGACTTAGATCAATTGGTTCTTCGATGAGTGGGAGGAATAGTGCGAAAATCATCAATCACACTTTGTGCAGTTGCAAAATCTGAAAATTCATACGGATCCATTGCCGCTATCTCAGCTGGGGTAACTGTATCGGGATGCCGCGTTCTGTATTGTGTGGCAGGGTAATCATATTTAAGAGTTCTAGCTGCAAAATCGAGCACATCATACTC
>CALHWA010000131.1 GCA_938036845.1 uncultured Candidatus Saccharibacteria bacterium
GTTTAAGCATATTCTCGTTGATGAATATCAGGACACGAATGCTGCGCAGTATCAGATCATCAAGCTGCTGGTAAACCCACGCCGCAATATCTGCGTGGTAGGAGATGACTGGCAGTCGATCTATAGTTGGCGCGGCGCAGATTTTACGAATATTCTTAACTTTGAGCGCGACTTCCCGGGGGCGCTGGTGGTGAAGCTCGAGCAAAATTATCGCTCGACGGGCGCCATTCTCGAAGCCGCTGGCAATGTGATTAACAAAAATCAGCAGCGGACGGACAAAACCCTCTGGACGGCAGCCGGCCCAGGTGCACCCGTGCACGTACAAGCTGCCTATGATGAGGCAGAAGAGGCATATATCATTGCGAGCCAGATTGCTACGCAGGTGGCGACCGGTGAGCGCGACTATAGCGACTTTGCTGTCTTGTACCGCACCAATGCACAGAGCTATGCCTTTGAGCGAGCTTTCAACCAGCACCGCGTGCCGTACCAGTTGGTTGGTGGAGTGCGATTTTATGATCGTAGGGAGATTAAGGATATCTTGGCCTATCTGCGTCTTATCTACCAGCCAAATGACCGTGTGAGTTTTAGCCGGATCGCTAATGTACCAACGCGGGGGATTGGAGCAACGAGCCTGGAGAAATTCCTCATCTGGCAGGGCACTAGTGGGCTCGATATCATTAGTGCGCTGGTCAATGCCAGCCAGGCAGCGGCACTGACGAAGCGGGCACAGACTGCTCTGACGCAGCTGGGCCAGTTGTTACGAGGCTTCCAAGCGCAGGTCGAGGCTGCGGCTGATCCAAGTCAACTGATTGATGATGTGATTACCAAGACGGGCTACCGCGACTATGTTCTTGATGGCTCGCCCCAGGCTGATGATCGCGAGGCCAACCTCAGCGCACTGCTGTCTGATGCGCGGGCCTTTGCCAGTATGCCGGACTTTCTTGAGGAAGTTGCGCTTATGTCTTCGGCCGATCAAGCGACGGGTGCGCACAGCGTGACGCTTATGACGCTCCACGCCGCCAAGGGGCTGGAGTTTCCGGTGGTGTATATGGTGGGGCTTGAGGATGGATTGTTTCCTAGTGCTAGGGCGCTCGAGGAGGGGCCAGCCGCACTCGAAGAGGAGCGTCGCCTCTGTTATGTCGGGATGACACGCGCTCGGCAGGAGCTCTATATGAGCTATGCGCAGAGTCGCTTGCAATTTGGTAGCCGCAGCTACAACAGCCCATCACGCTTTCTCGACGATATGGGCATGAGTCTGTCGATGGTGCATACCGAACCAGCTACACCAGTGTACGACGACGCGTTGGATGAGGTTATGCCGTATGAGATTGGCGATATGGTACGGTCGCTCCAGTTTGGTGATGGTGAGGTGATCGACATCGATGGTATGGCAGTGAGTGTGCGCTTCGCAAATGGCTCTACCAAGAAGCTCAATGTGCAATATGCTCGCCTTGAGAAAATTACTCCCTAGAACTATCCGCCATCGGCCAAAAAATGCTATACTAAAAAAATGAAAAATACACTTGTAAAG
>CALHWA010000132.1 GCA_938036845.1 uncultured Candidatus Saccharibacteria bacterium
TTCACGCTTCTCCTCTGTGGGAGACTCTCCCTTGCTACCTCACCTGGTGAATATATAAAAATCTCTTGCTAAACGCAAAAGATTCAATAATTTCACCCTAAGAAAACAAATTACGTAAAAATTCTAGCCTCCCTGATAAACCCTGCAAAAAGTAGAACAAACAGCATGAAATTGACAGAAAGGCCGCGATTTGGATGTAATAAATTGACACACCAGCGACACAATAGTTTAATGATAACCAATGACGTGGTGGCAACGGCGAATTCACCCAACATGGCAGCTCACAATGTGCTGCGGCGGCATCGTTGGTGGAGTAGCACTAGCCCAGTGGTGGCCGTATGCTGCGTGGTGGTTGCTTGTCGTAGCTGGCGGCGGTATTGCCTGTGCACTGCGTCAAAGCCGACGGTGGTGCCTTATTGTCATATTGATTGCTGGGCTTATGATTGGCCTAGTGCGCGGTGGGAGTGACCAGCAGCAACAGCGCTCTTACGCGACATTATTTGGACACACAGCGACAATCACCGGGCAGGTGCAGGATGATCCTGATACAAATCAACGCAATCAGCTCGTCGTGAGGCTTGGTGCTATTCGCCTGAATGGCCACTCATTGCCTGGCACAGTATGGGTGAGTCTGCACGGCAACCCTGCAGTCCATCGCAGCGACTGGCTGGTTGTGCGAGGCAAGCTCAAACCTGGCTTTGGCAACTTTGCCGCTGTCATGCAGCGTGCTCATGTGGAGCGCATTGTTCAGCCGCAACCTGGCGATGTCGCTCTGCAGGTGCGCGATTGGTTTGCTGAGCATATTCGCCATGCAATTCATGAGCCAGCAGCTAGCCTTGGCAGTGGCTACGTCCTTGGCCAAAAGCGCGCCCTGCCACATGATATCCAAGAAGCAATGCGCACTACTGGCCTCACCCACATCGTTGTGGCAAGCGGATACAACCTCACGATCCTCGTCCGCCTCGCTCGGCGCTTGTTTGCTAAGGTGTCGCGCTACCTCGCAGTGCTTACCAGCGCAAGTCTCGTCCTTGGCTTTGTCGCCATCACTGGCCTAAGCCCAAGCATGACGCGCGCTAGTCTTGTGGCTGGGCTCAGCATTTGGGCTTGGGCGTATGGTCGTGCGTTTCACCCCATTACACTGCTGGCAGTAGCAAGTGCCGCCACAGTACTATGGAACCCAGGCTATGTTTGGGGAGATATTGGCTGGCAGCTAAGCTTTGCGTCCTTTGCTGGAGTGATGATTCTTGCACCGCTGTTGCAGCGCTATTTCTTCGGCCCAGCAGAGCCATCGATCGGTCGCCAAGTCTTAGGTGAGACAGTCTCTGCACAGCTTGCTACACTACCAATTAGCCTCGCAGTATTTGGGCAATTATCGCTCGTGGCGCTGCCAGCCAATCTACTCATTGTGCCATGGGTGCCGCTCGCAATGCTTCTTACGTGCATTGCTGGGGTTGGGGCACTTGTGTGGCCAGCAGCAGCGACAGTATTTGGCGCACCAGCACAATGGCTGCTCGATGCAATGCTGTGGGTTGTCCAGCAATGTGCCGCCTTTCCCTGGGCGCAGCTCGATTTCGCGTTGCCATGGTGGGGTGTGGCGCTGTGGTATGGCGGGCTCATTGGCCTCTGCTGGTGGTTCTGGCGAGCAACTGGCTACTCGCTGCGCGATGCCTCGCTCGTAGAATAACAACTACCCAATATGCTACAATGAGTTGAAAGATAGAACAATCAAGGAGAACCTATGTCTGGACACAGTAAATGGGCCACGACCCATCGCCAAAAGGCCGTGGTTGATGCAAAGCGCGGCGCAGCCTTTACCAAGCTTGGCAATATGATTGCCATTGCAGCCCGTGGCGGCACCGATCCAACAACCAACTCAAGCCTCGCATTGGCCATTGAGAAGGCTCGGGCAGCCAACATGCCCAACGCTAACATCCAGCGAGCAATTGACCGTATCAATGATAAAAATGCTGCTGCACTCGAAGAAGCAGTCTATGAGGGCTACGGCCCAGGTGGTGTTGGCATCATTATCGAGACAGCAACCGATAACAAGAATCGCACCTACCCAGAGGTCCGCACTGCTCTCACCAAGAATGGTGGCACCATGGCAGATAGCGGCAGTGTGATGTTTCAGTTTGCGCGCAAGGGCGTGATCCGCGTAGCAGCCAGTGGCGAAGAAGCGCTCCTTACTGTGCTTGATGCTGGAGCTGAGGATGCAACAGAAGAAGATGGCGGCCTCACCATCTACACCGACAAAAAGGAGCTCGCCAAAGTTCGCGAAGCTTTGCTCGCAGCTGGTATGACTGTTGAAGATGCAGAGCTC
>CALHWA010000133.1 GCA_938036845.1 uncultured Candidatus Saccharibacteria bacterium
TCACTGGTAGGTCGCTTCCCGTAGAGAGCATAGAATCAGCTATCCAGCCTGAGCCATACCCATCCACTTTGTACCAGTAGTTACTGGTGCTGTACGGGCCTTTGACGTATTCACCGACTTGATAGCAAATTAGCTTTACTGTCTGGCCGGCCTGAACCTGTCCCATTGGCTGCCTGTTGGTGTCAGGGCTCGTTCGGACGTTGGCGTAGTCCCAGCCAGGGGCGGAGAACACTGTGGCGGTGACTTCGTCCGCGCGAGCTGGCGGTGCCACCGTCGTTACTCCAGTTGCTGTAGCTGCAGCCAGGCCGAAGAGTGCGAACCACCTGATCTTGTTGCTCGTCTTGCTCATCGTGATCCTCCTCGGGGATGAGGGCGATGGAGCTGGTGACTCCAGCAGACGTCCTTGCCTGCACATTGAGCCTATACCGCCTGGACGGTCGGAAGTGGCGCAGGTCACGAAGTGTGATGAAACCGTGACAATGGGTGGGTCGAGGGCACACACTGCGGCCTGGTCGTGGACGGACACGGCGAGGGTTGCCCTGGAGTCGGTGCTGGTAGTTCGCCCACCAAGGCAAGCCGCTGTAGTGGGTATGTCCAGGTACGGACTGCATGGAGCTGCTTGGCGCCTGCCGCAGTAGTGGCTGGTCAGGTTGCAGTAGCCGGGTTGTTCCAAGCGGCAACAGCCCGAGCGTCATGGAACCGTCACCCAGCGCCCGCTGAGTGGTGGGTGACAACAGCACCGCTGGAAGCCCATCTCTGGAGCTAGATTCGAGCCGAGTGGGCGCCGAGGCGGGCTAGAGGGGCACCATGACGCGATACGGGCCGTTGATCGCTCAATATGTTCTGCCAGCGGCGCTGTACCGGAGAAGATGCCAATACTCGAGTACCTAACCAGCCCCCCTGCCGGCTGCTATTGACAACCGGTTGGTGTCCACGGCTTATTGGCATAGCCTCTCACGCGCGCATGCCATTCTTTCAAGCGATTAAGTTCATGCTCCATCTCCTCAGGCTCAGGAGCCACATAACTAACCTCTTCGCTCTTGTCGTGTCGTCTGGCCCAAGTTGATGTGGCGGAATATCCTTTTTCAAATTCCTCATAGTCTTCGCCTGAAATTCTCGCGAGAATACGCACCAACATTGGTTTAACCTCTGTGGTACTGCGATCTACGACTCGATATATAACGTCGCTCCGTATTGTACGCTCCCAGGTTTCCGACAGCCTACCTGCCCAACCTGCGGTTTTGTCTTCGTACTCTTCGCCCGACATGCTAGCCCGCGTTGCGGCAATCTTATCCAGGTCAGTTTTAAGAATACCGATGCGGGCGTCGGTGTCATTAGCCTTCCAAGGGAACTTGCCAGTTATCTGACCTGGCTGTTTAGAACCGTTGCGCTGGATTGTTTGCTGATGCACTTCAACTGATAGGTATCGGGCGCGTTTTACAAGTTCCGCAAGAAAAATTAGGTCATGCGTAAATACAATAACCTGACGATCCTGCGCGAGTTCCACCATGCGTTGCGCGGCGCTGCTCCTTCGCTGATGGTCAAGCGACGACATTGGGTCGTCGAAGA
>CALHWA010000134.1 GCA_938036845.1 uncultured Candidatus Saccharibacteria bacterium
CGCAGACAAAGATATGGCTGCGTGGGATACCACACTCCTTCTCGGCCAAGCGAGCATTGTGCACCAGCATATGGAACTCACCGTGGTTGGGCAAGTAGTATGTGGGCTTGACGGCACTAATGAGCCGCACGTGGTCATCATAATACCCATGGCCCGACAGGTGGAGTGGCCCCACCCCGGTCAGGTGTGTCTTGCCATTTTGCACCACGTCACCACCTTCGCGCATCAAGCCATCGACGGTGCGTACGACGTACTTCTCGTTACCTGGGATAGGGTTGGAGCTAAAGACCACCACATCGCTCCCCTTGATCTTGACGAACTTATGTGCCCCCGTCGCCATGCGGTTAAGGACTGCACTAAATTCTCCCTGGCTACCTGTACAGACGATGGTGATCTTGTGGTCGGGCAGCTTTACGAGGTCTTCCATCTTGACCACCGTATCTTTGGGGATCTTGATAGCACCAGTGCGCAGCGCTACCTCCAGGTTTTGGATCATACTAAAGCCAGCAAAGGCTACCTTACGCCCATGCTTCTCTGCTTCCTCGAGGATGAGCTGGATGCGGTGCAGCTGGCTAGAGAAACTACTGATGATGATGCGGCTCTTGGCCCACTTGTCCATCACCTCACCCATGCTGTGCTGGATGTCGTGCTCACCGTGGGTGTGAGTGCCAGCGCTCTCGCAGTTGGTCGATTCGTTCATCATGAGGAGGAAGCCCTCGGTGTGCGCAATATCTTGCAAGCGCTCGAAGTCGAACTTGCGGCCATCCACCGGGTTTTCCTCAATACGCCAGTCACCGCTGCTGAGAATGTTCCCTACTGGCGTACGCACCACTACTGCAGCCGAATCGGGGATAGAGTGGTTCACCCGCACCAGCTCCACACTAAAGGAGTCGCACAGCTGGACGATCTCATGCTCCTCAGGCTTGAGCTCATGATACTCTGGCTCGTAGCTGCCATCGGTCTCGGCCATGGTGCGCTGCAGCATACCCAATGTAAAGGCTGTGCCATAGACTGGCGCAGGCAGCTTGGGGATAATGTGTCGAAAGGCACCGATATGGTCGAGGTGCCCGTGGGTAAAGATGTGTGCCCGAATCTTGTGCTTATTCTCCTCCAACCACTGGGTATCAGGGATGATGTAGTTAATGCCTGGGTAGTCGCTGCCTGGGAAGAGGAAGCCCATGTCGATAATGATGATATCGTTGTCGTACTCGATGGCTGTCATATTCTTGCCAATGCCCATCTCGCCCACCCCGCCAATCGGGATAACCTTGAGCGTTGGGCGCGGAGCACGGGGACGCTTGGGCTGCATGTTGAGAGTAAACTGCTTGCCGCCATAGCCATTGTAGACTGACTTATTGACTGGCACGTTAATAACATGCTGCGAGGCCTGGGCATTGACCCCTTCGCTGGTGCGGCGCTGCGCCCGAAAGACCTCGCCTTTGCGCGTGGTGGTGGCGCTGAGCACCGTGTTGGTTGTCGCTGGTTGTTTGCTTGCGTGTGGACGCTTCTTGGCGTCATCTACCTGGGGTGTGGCCACTCGTCGTTGACCCATTGTATCTCACTCCTTCTAATACATTATTCTGGTTCTACTAATAAGAGACAGGCTAAGAGCCTCAATAAGTGGTTGTATTATAGCAGATGATGGTAAGGTGTGTCAAAGCCACCCTATTAGGGGTGGCTTTTGCTTCGTATCGCAACGAATTGATAGTGTATCTATGCACACCAAAATCGCAGCATATCGCTCAAATTTTGGTTTCTTCCCGCACTGGAAGCTGACTGCCACGATGCGCTATCACTTGGAATATCATCAGGATTTTCTGTGCTAGCTGATGCTTCTTCGATGACAAACGTTGGTGCACCATTCTCGTTAGTGGTTCGCGTCATCCGTGTGTATGGCCGCTCATTCGGGTCAGTATTGGCGCTTGGACGGAAGCTACTTACCAGTGTGACCTCTGTGGCAGGGTTGCCTGTGATCTGCAGCAGCTCTGCCGTCGTCAGGTCGCCAACCGGCTGAGATACCTCTGGTTCTTGTGGTGTCTCTAGCGTTACCTCCTCCCGCGTGGTTGTTTTGCCGGTGGTTGTGTCTTTTTGTTTGTGAGCTACTGTCGTTACGACGACATTTTGCCCATCATGGCTGACGGTAGTTCGCTTCGCTGTAATAATCTTCTTAATAGCCCTACTCTTATCAGTCCGGTACACTGCAAGGGAGTCACCCATATAACGATCTGTCTTCGTCTTGCCCTGCAGCTCGGTATAGCGTGTCGTGATGCCGTGCAAAACTTCTCTGTCGACCTTCTTCACATCAATCTCACCATCAGGAGTTGTAAATTCTACCTCACGACCCGATTGCCCAAATGGCTCAGCCGTTGCGGCTGTTTCGCTCGATACGGGTGCTTCTGCTGTATTATGACAATACGCGAAGCCACTCATAGCAGTAAGCAGGGCTGCCAGAGCGGCAAGCTTTTGCTTCAGCGAGAGTCGTGGCATATCTCTCTTATCAGTATCATCAGTAGCACTCTCATTGCTTAACGTAATACGTGAGTTTGTCTCGTTCAAAATCGGTTTTCGTGCAAAACTCCCTTCCATACTGCTTGTTTTCTGCCAAGGTTTCTTCATTATCATCACCTCCTGCTTTATTTTACTAACTACCTATTTACCGTTATAGTACTTTGTATTTGCTATATCTGTCAAATGTGTTCTATTCGAGTCCCAAAGCTAGCAGGCAAAAAGCCGGCTACCCCACAATAGCCGGCTCTGTGCTATGCCTCGCAGCACATTAATTTTAATCTCCATCCACCGTCGTATGAGCAAACTGCCGCGTGCCACGCCAGGCCAAGAAGCCGATGAGGAGCGCGTTTGCCACCAGCGCAAAGCCAGCCAGGATGAGCATGTGCTGCGTATAGAGCGCACTATCTACCCCACCCGAGATTGCATGACGATAGGCAATGATGGAGTGCGTCATGGGTAGCCAGGGGTTGATGGCTTGGAAGAAACCAGAGGCTGTTTGGATGGGGAATATCCCTTCGCTCGCTGCCAGCTGGAGCACCATGATAATCATTACCACCAGCCGGCCAGGATTATCAAGCACCATTACCAGCAGCGTAATGAGCGACATAAAGGCAAGCGAGGCAAGGTAGCTTGTGGCAGCAAATAGCCACGGATGGTCGGGCTGCAAGCCCACCACATAGACCAGCACCAGCATCATAATCGTTGCTTGCACCAGTGCAGCCAGCCCCAAGACCGACATCTTAGCCAGCCACCAGCGCCAGGCATTTTCTTGGCGCGAGAAGGTCTTGCGCACTGGGTACATCGTCGTCAGAGCCAGCCCACCAACAAAGAGCGCTAGCGAGAGCATATATGGTGCCATGGCATAGCCGTAGTTTGGCACACTGCCAGTGCTGTGCTCGCTACTCGCCACAGGTGCGGCCATCTGCTGCTGAGCCGCTGGGCTAGTTGGCAGGAGCTTTACCTGAGCAGCACCAGTCTGCAGTTTGTGCGCCAGTGTGCTCGAGCCATCCACCAGCTGGTTACTTGCCTGCACCAGCGTGCTCGAGTGTTGCTGCAAGGTAGCTGCACCCTGAGCCAGTTGCCCACTACCCTGCTGAGCTGTTGCGAGATTACCTGCCACCAGTGCTGCACCAGCTTGGAGCCGCTCGCTACCAGCCCGCACCGTATTGTACCCCGCAAAGGCAGTGGTGGCTTGTGGGGCGAATTGTTCCACGCCAGTGTTGAGTGCCGCCACACCATTCTTGAGTGTTTGCTGCTGAGTAGTAAGTGTTTTGGTAAGAGTATCGAGGTTGGTCAGCAAGCTCTGCGTTTGCTCGGCAATGGCTTTGGTCTGCTGCAGAGCACTCGCTATGGTCTGCAGCTCGGGCAGTGTGATGGTCGTGCTACCGCCAGATGCAGCTGCCTGCGCACTAGTCTTTTGGAGGATCGCCCCAGCCGACGCGGCTGGTGCTTGCATTGCCTGGAGCACACCCACCACCCGCTGCGCATCTTGGGCTACTGCCGCCTGTTGAGCCGCCACCACTGGTGATGGCTGAGCCACCTGAGTGTTGAGTGTATTTATCCCTTGTTTGATCTGCTGCATCCCAGCCGTTAGCTGGGCTACTTGGGCCGCCGTTGGCAGTTGGCCAGTCAGCTGCGCTGTGCCCTGCTGGACCTGCACTGCACCAGCCTGTAGCCGCCCTAGACTAGCCGTCAGCGTCTGCTGCTTGCTCGCTAGTTGGCTAACGCCATTGGTATAGTGAGTAAGACCCGCTTGGAGCTGCGCCGACCCCTGGTGTAAGCGCCCAGCGCCATCACCAGCCTGCGCCATACCATTACCTACTGCGCCAATACCCGCTGCAACCTCTTTGAGGTAGGTTTGGGTCACTTGCTCGGCCACTGTTTCCTTCACTTTTTGCGCGGCTTGGCGGCTAATGACTGCACCAATGTAGTTCTTGGCTGGCGTCAGCTGATACGACACCACTGCTTGCTGCGGCTTGTCCTGCCGAAGTGACGCCGCACGCTGCGAGAAATCCTCTGGCACCGTCACTACTGCATAGTAGTAGCCACGGCGTACGCCATCATCGGCTTGCTGCTTGGAGACGAATTCCCACTTAAGCGCCTTGCTCTTATGCAAAGACTCGGTCATTGTCCGGCCGATCTGCAACTCCTTGCCATTGATCTGCGCCCCTTTATCCTCATTCACAAAGGCAATTGGCAGTCGGTCGGTATGCCCATACGGATCCCACACCGAGCTCAGAAAAAACGCCGCATATATCACTGGCACAAAGGCCAGTGCTATCACTGCCACCAATAGTGTTTTGCTCTGCAGCAAGTGCCGCCATTCGGCCTGGACCATCACACTGCGGCGACGCCGGATGGCCTGCTTCATCTTCTCACCCATTGTTCATTAACTCCTGAATAATATCTTGCAATGTCACACTCTGCAGCGTCTCAGCCCAGCGTGCCTGAGCCCGATCGAAGGCACCAAGGATGCTCACCTCACCGCGTTTGATCTTGCTATTATCCGCCTGGCGGGCAAACATCCGCTCGGCTACTCCTTGGTACTGGACGAAGCTCTCCGTCCCCTCGACTGCCGCCACGATATCCCACAGCGTCAGCTCTGTACTAGCCCGCGCCAGGCGAAAGCCACCACCCGCACCCCTCGCCGAGGTAATCAGTTGGGCTGTTACGAGCTTACGCGTTACTTTGGTAATATACGTTGGCGACACCCCCATCTGCTTCGCCAAGCTCTGGTTTGTCACTGGTGATCGCAGGTCTGGATGTGCCAGCAAAATCACAATGCAACAGGCCTGCTCGACTGCTCCTGATAATCTCATAGTTGATATGCGAGGCACTATGCAGCACCTCACTCCTCCTTTCTTTGATTGTTGATAATGGATATCTAATATCCAGATTATCATAGGCTACCCTCTTTTTCAAGCCTATTGCATGAGAATATACCAGAAGCTCCCCATATCTCTAACTTCCTCTCACCATAACAACTTTTTATGCAATAAACCGAAAATATGGTAGAATAGCGACACATAGCGTAAGGAGAAGAACTATGGAAAAAACCATCCATACAGAAAATGACGCCTGGGAGGCCTTTGCAAAAGCCTGTGGCTCATCAAATCATAGAGCTCACGACCTATTCAAAATTGAGCGCCAGACAGGCTGCTGGGTGTTCCGCTGGGCAGACCGCGCCAATATGCCTATGGGGATGGCACCCTGGGTTGTGACTGATGATGGCAAGGCAATGAGGGTCGGCATACCTCTTTCGCTCAAGACAGTGCTGGCAGAGATCGCAGAAAATACAGAGAATAGCGAAGCAACGGCGAAATAACGCTGACCTTTGCTAACCCTCTGAGAGCTAGGTCTCATCTGTGGTCTTGAACATGTATTTTGCTGGACTGATGAATGACAGCCCAGCATTTTCTTTTTGTGCTACTTTGCGCGGCGGGCAAGCGGCTTCGTGCCTTTGTAGAGTAGGTAACGGAACAGCCCCGCCTCATACAGCGTGCTATAGCCATGCGATGCCATCACAGCATTAACGAAGAATGGCGCAAGCTTCGCATCGGGCTGAATCCAGGCGAATGGCCGGGCGAGCGACCGCAAGCGATGGTATGTTGGCATAACGGCTTCTGTCCAATCGGTCTCGCTTATATTTGCAAAGCCAGCCTGCTGCAGGGCCTGTGATATCTCACCGGGGTTCTGCTGCCGCACACCAAAGCCACCAGCATGCTGCTCCAAAAAATCCATCATGCGCTGCTGACGAACCGACATATGGCGAGCATCGACCTCATAATCGGCAAACACTACACGCCCACCCGGCTTGAGGATGCGATAAAATTCCTGCATCGTGGCCCGCATATCCTTTGCGTGCGATAGTGTCTCATTCAC
>CALHWA010000135.1 GCA_938036845.1 uncultured Candidatus Saccharibacteria bacterium
AAGAAGCAATCGGATGAAGTATTCAGTGATATGCGGTTCTTCACCCACGAGGAAATTGACTGGCTCATTACCCACGGTGATATCAACGACTGCCAGACACTAGCTGGCCTCCATTATTATCATATATGGCGAAAGGAGAACGCATGAATTTCGACCCATCAAGCTACAACGACCTTACCGTGACTGAATCGCCAATTCCAGGGCTATTCGTCATCAAGCTGCCCGTCCATGGTGACAACCGTGGGTGGTTTAAAGAAAATTATCAAAAGGAGAAGATGGAAGCGCTGGGGCTACCCTCCTTTACCATTGTACAAAACAATATCAGCTTCAACGACAAAGCTGGTGCAACACGTGGGCTACACGCCGAGCCCTGGAATAAGTTCATTAGTACCGCCAATGGCCGCGTGTTTGGTGCGTGGTGCGACGTGCGCCAAGGCCCAACCTTTGGCCAGACATTTTCTGTGGAGATTAATCCTGGCACAGCGGTATTTGTACCAAAGGGTGTAGCAAATGGCTACCAAACGCTAGATGATAATGTGGCATATACCTACCTGGTTGATGCCCATTGGTCACCAGATGCGCAGTATACCTTTGTTAATCTCTTCGACCCAGCGCTGGGCATTGCGTGGCCACTTGGCAAAGATCAGGCGATCATCTCTGACAAAGATGCTGCGCACCCCCTCCTGCGCGACGTACAACCAATGGAATTATAAGACGAAAGGAAGATTGTATGACAGATCACACCTCTACTCTCATCATTGGTGCCAACGGGCAATTGGCCAAAGCAATGCAGCAGCAATACCCTAGTGCTCGAGCGGTTGGGCATAATGAGCTCGACCTCTGTAACGCAGCAGCTATTGCAAACTTCGACTGGTCTGGCATTAAGACGATCATCAACACTGCCGCTTACACCAATGTTGACGGCGCAGAAACAGCCGAAGGCCGCACGGCAGCCTGGCGCGTCAATGCCCAAGCGGTGGGACAGCTTGCTCGTGTCTGCTCCGAGCGAGACATTACCTTGGTTCATGTGTCGAGCGATTATGTTTTTGATGGTGAGACAGCACCACACACCGAAGATGAGCTATTTAGCCCCTTAAGTGTCTATGGTGCATCCAAAGCAGCGGGCGACATTGCCGCGAGCACCACACCACGGCACTATATTATCCGCACTAGCTGGGTGATTGGCGATGGTAAAAACTTCGTAACAACAATGCTCGGCCTGGCTGCAAAAAATATCTCACCAACAGTGGTAGCAGACCAAATTGGCCGCCTGAGCTTCACACCAGAGATTGCGCGCGCGATTGACCATTTGGTAGAAAATAGGACACCATACGGCACCTACAATGTGACAAATAGTGGCCCATTGGCAAGCTGGGCAGACATCACGCGGCAAAGATCTGCCTTGGCGGGGCGCGATGACTTAACGGTGACAGACACAACCACCGCCGAGTATTTTGCCAATAAGCCTGGCATCGCGCCGCGACCACTCAATAGTGACCTCAGCCTTGATAAACTTCATGCGACTGGCTTCGTCAGCCGAGACTGGCGCGAGGCACTACGTGAATATGTTACTCTAAATACTCATTAAAATAGTCCTTGACTATTTGCCATAGCTTTAGGCTATCATCTCACGACGTGAATAATTTTGTTTGACTTCGCGCACTATCTAGAGTGATTGACTCTTCGTACACTGTTATATATTCCCATTATCTTCGGTATTATGGTACTATTACTTTATCTGGTATGATAAGTATATAGTTAGAACATAAGGAGTTTTACGTATGAAAGGTATTATTTTGGCAGGTGGTTCGGGTTCGCGCCTGTGGCCGATTACTAAAGCAATTAGCAAACAGCTGATGCCCATCTATGATAAGCCGATGATCTATTACCCCCTCACTACGCTGATGCAAGCAGGGATTCGCGACATTCTCATCATCACGACCCCAGCTGATCAAGCAGGCTTCCAGCGTTTGCTTGGTGATGGTGCGCAGTGGGGTATCAATCTGCAATATGCCATTCAGCCCAGCCCTGACGGCTTGGCGCAGGCATTTATCATTGGT
This sequence comes from uncultured Candidatus Saccharibacteria bacterium, assembly GCA_938036845.1. Taxonomy (GTDB): domain Bacteria; phylum Patescibacteriota; class Saccharimonadia; order Saccharimonadales; family Saccharimonadaceae; genus Saccharimonas. Next base: position 2,061 of record CALHWA010000135.1, read on the forward strand.
GAGGAATTTATTGGTAACGACAAGGTGGCGCTCGTCTTGGGTGACAATATATTCTATGGCGCAGCGCTCGATGACTCGCTGCGTGCCTGCACCGACCCAGACGGTGGTGTGGTCTTTGCTTACAAGGTATCTGACCCAGAGCGGTATGGCGTCGTAGCTTTTGATGACAACAACCACGCGGTATCGATCGAAGAAAAGCCCGCCCAGCCTAAGTCGAACTTTGCAGTAGTGGGGCTCTATTTCTATGACAATGATGTGGTAGAAATTGCGAAGAATGTCCAGCCAAGCAACCGTGGCGAGTTAGAAATTACCTCTGTGAACGCTGAGTATCTGCGCCGTGGCAAACTGAAGGTCCAGACACTGGATAATGGCGATGTATGGCTTGATACTGGGACGATTAGCAGCCTGACCGATGCTGAGGACTTTGTGCGCGTTGTACAAAATCGCACCGGCCAAGTCGTTGGCAGCCCCGAAAAGACGGCGCACACCAATGGCTGGATCACCGACGAGCAGCTTGCCGAGCTTGCCGCACCACTAAAAAA
>CALHWA010000136.1 GCA_938036845.1 uncultured Candidatus Saccharibacteria bacterium
AGAGCCTTCGTACGGTGCTTGAGCAGACAGAGAACAAGAAGTTACAAGAGATTATCCAAGAAATTATTGCCGATGTTGAGGGTGGTCGGCAGCTATCGGACTCCTTTGGTAAACATCCCGAGATCTTCGACAAAATCTATCTATCGCTCGTGACTGCAGGCGAGGCCTCTGGTACGCTCGATCAAGCGCTCAAGCGGGTTGCCTCCCAGCAGGAAAAGGATGCCGCCATGGTGAGCAAGATTCGCGGTGCCATGACGTATCCAGCTATTGTCTTGGCGGTGATCATGGGAGTGATGCTCTTTATGTTGCTCGTGGTGGTGCCACAGGTGGAGAAGCTATATAGCGATATGCACAAGACGCTGCCATTCCTCACTGCGGCACTAATCGCTGTGGCGAAGTTTACCGCAAGCTTCTGGTGGGCAGAGCTGATTTTGCTGGTGGGTGCTATCTACTTCACCCGCCAATACGCCAAGACAGGCCCCGGCACGCGTACCTTCGACACGCTTAAGCTCAATATGCCCTTCGTCGGCAGTATGTTTCGCAAGCTCTATATGGCGCGCTTTACTCGCACCGGCCAGACACTGCTTGCCACTGGTGTGCCGATGCTCGACATGCTCGACATCACCGCAACAGGGGTCAATAATACGATTATCGAGGCTTCCATCCGCCGGACTGCCGAGAAGGTCAAGGGCGGGCGAGCACTGTCTGTCTCGCTGAGCCGCGAGGATTATATCTTGCCAATGGTGCCGCAGATGATTAAGATTGGTGAGCAATCGGGCAAGATCGACGAAATGATGGGTAAGACTGCCCAAGTCTACGAAGACGAGCTAGACGAAGAGATCCGCAATATCTCCACTGCCATTGAGCCTGTGCTGATGGTCGTTCTCGCCATCGTGGCTGGTGGTATGGTGGCAGCCATCCTCTTCCCGATATATAGCTTGGTGGGGCAGCTGACGTAGTGCTTGCAGCCAGAATATCGAATACTTTACTAAGGTCTAGAGCGGCATCACATCAAACCGAAAATGTTCCGGCCAGAATAGACACAGAGGCCATCCGCTTG
>CALHWA010000137.1 GCA_938036845.1 uncultured Candidatus Saccharibacteria bacterium
GAAAATGAGGAAGATGAGGAAGAAAGCGACGATTAATTTATTTTCTTCCGAAATAGAGAGTTATCAATCACAAAAAACAAAGAAAATGACAAAGACAAAATTTATATTCGCTGTAGGAGCACTAGCGTTCTTGACTAGCTGCGCCAACGACGATAGTACAGGAGAACAGCAAAGGCAACAGTCACAAGCGCAAACAACCTTTGCTAGTTGACACCAGCAAAACGCGCACCTCAATCGACCACACCATTGGTGGCGGTGCCGACGCCTTTTGGGAAGCTGGCGATAATATTTGGGCAAAGGTGGGCACAAGCTATGTATCGAGCACATCGAGCAACATTACAGCCAAGACAGCACGTGCCAAATTCTACTTTACGAGTGGTTCACTCACAGCCGCTACCTATCCAGTAACCTATACAGGTAAAGCCAGCACTAAGGGCGACGAGGTGACCATCGCCACTACGCAAACACAGAGCGCGCCCAACAACACCGAGCACCTCGGCGTGTCGGGCGATTGCGGAACAGCCACTGCCCATCGCGATGGTGCCGGAGTTTATAATTTCAAGCTCGAGCACAAGGCGGCTTACCTGTGCTTCCAGCCTCGCTCAACCGATCCGTATGTAAACCGAAGCAAACTGATCAAGATTGAAGTCACATCTGATAAGCCTCTTGCAGGAACCTATGGCTTTAGTGCCTCGGGCTTATCGGCAACGCCCCTTAGCGGTGCCTCAAAAACGATAGAGCTCAACACCAACCAGTTTGCCCTCGACAACACTACGGCCGATCTCGACAAGAACGGCAGCTATATGGTGCTTGCCCCGGGCCTGCATCACCTCACCGTGTGCTACTGGCTGCGCAACACCATAGACCATATCGATCCACTTTCAGCCACAACAAAGCCTATTGAGGGCTTCATTCCCCAACAAATCACGATCAACGTAGAGGCCGGCAAGGTTTACGACATTACGGCCGACCTCAAGATTCCGTCGTACGAAGAACCCACTCCACTCACACCACCTACTGCAAGCAATACGGCCAACAATCCGAACGTGAACGAGTGTACCTGGCTTGCCAGCGCTGGCTCGCCGCATTGGAGCGACAAAATGCTTTGGGTGGGAAACAGATTGCAACTACTTTACCAAGGCGGTATGTGGTTTAAGAAGCTAAGCGTCATCGCTGCCGAGCAAGGCAAATCGGAATCATATTTTAAAACCATCTCTTCGGATGGTAACGACTATGTTACAACAGCTCCTTCTAATGTCTATAACTGGATAAGACCTACCACCGAAGGTATACCGCAAAAATTAAGCGATTGCTTCTTCTTGCCCGCAGCTGGAGCAAGCGTGGCGGGAGTGCTAAATAACATGCAAGCAAGCGGCTATTATTGGTCAAGTTCACTGGTCCCGTCAGCTCTAAACTCAGACCGATATGCCATGCGATTTGATAAAACTTTCGTAGGTCTGTACTCTGAATTCCTATTCATCCAATACGCATACAGCTTAGAGTGGACACCGCGGTAAATCTCGTTGGAATGAAAGGGAATTATAAGTATCTATAACAATGAGTTTCAAGGGTGTTTAACACCCTTGGTCAACAGTGTTAAACACCCTTAGGCAACAGTGTTAAACACCCTTGATGAACAGTGTTAAACACCCTTGGAATGAGGTACGGAACACCAATGAAAGAGTTAGTTTTAATAACATAATTATCAACCATTTAAAAGTAAATACTATGGTAGAATTTGAGGTAAAATCAAAGAAACAAACAATCGGAAAGAAGAAGGGGCAGACGGTGTAC
>CALHWA010000138.1 GCA_938036845.1 uncultured Candidatus Saccharibacteria bacterium
AGGGCAGCCGACGGGCAGTGGTAACCAGCCAGGCGCACCGTCAAATGGAGCAAATACCACCACGCAAACCCAGCAAGGTACCACCCAGCAAACCACGCAAGATACGATCAAGAATACCTAATACTGATAATAAAACCACCTCTGATATGAGGTGGTTTTCGGCTTACTGGAGCCAGGATTATTGTGGCAAGGAGACACCCTTTTCTTTGAGGGCTGGCTCGATGACGAGCTTGCCGAAGGCATCGGCATCGGCCCACACTTGGCGCGCATCTGAGCTGCCTGAGGTGGTGAGTTTGCCGTCCTTGACGTATTGATTGGTCACATTCTTGCCATTGACGAGAATAGCTGGTGTGGCGCTGGCGGCATTTTGGGCGCCAGCCAGGGATTTATCGAAGGCGATCTTTTTCTTAATCCGGGCACCTGAGCGGTCGGCTTCAGCGAGGTCGGTCTTGAAGCGGTTGACATCAAGGCCAAGCCCCTGTGCAGTGGTGGCGAAGTAGTTGGTGCGTTCTGTGCCATCGAGTGACTGCCACGAATTTTGTTCGGTGTAGAGCTTATCGTGCATTTCCCAGTATTTGCCTTGAAAGCCAGCTGATTCAGCGGCTGCTGCTGCCGCGAGTGCGTTGGGGTGGATAGACGAGAGAGGGTTGTTGCGGAAGATGAGCTGCACGTGATCCTTGTATTTCTCAGTGACTGCCTTGAGTGCGGGCGAGGCCTGCGAACAGCCAGGGCACTGGAAGTCTCCATATTCGATGATTGTTACCTTGGGTGATTTGCTCCCGTGGGTATGGTCGGCGATGTCGCCATTTTGGTTACTGGCGCTTTGTACCTGCAATGGGTCGACACCCGACAGATTGATCGACTCACCTTGGCGCGACAGCCACACGAGCCCACCTAAGATTGCGAGGCAAAGCACTGCAAAGATCAGCCATGATTTTTTTGTCATAAACGAAACATTCCTCCTTATTCTTGCATATTATATCGTGCCCGAGAAGCCGAATCAAGCTGACAGAGGTGCTGCGCGGGCTAAAGCATTGAGCCGATCAGGGGAGTGCGCTACAATGATGGCATGGAAATGCTCATGATCATTATCTTTGCTATCTTTGTGATTGCCCTCATCCTGGCTGGTAGTGCATGGCCTGATATACCGCCAGTGAGCCAATACGAGCTCGAGCGGCGTCGCCAGCAGAATAATCGCACAGCGATTCACCAGTTGCGGCGTATTGCTGTCTACGATGATCTCGTTTCGCTTCAGCGCTGCGTGGTGGCGCTATTGCTGGTGCTGATGGTGATGGCAAGTATTGGGGCATTTGACTTTGGTGGTGGTGTGCTGGTTGCGCTCGCGGTGGCACTACTCTATGGTGGTGTGGGGCGGATTAGCTGGGTGCACGCGATTGCCCAGCGCTTCTATAATGCAGTCGAGCCGAGCTTCGTTAGTTTTGCCGGGCGGTTCCCGCGAGTGGTGCGCATTGTTCGTTCGTTTGTGCCGCCAGTAGAGACGAACCTTCGCCTAGGGTCGCGAGCTGAGCTTGAACATCTGGTGCGTCATGCTCGGCCGTCAGTCTTGCCGCCAGTCGAGCGTGAGCAAGCGCTGGGGAGCTTGACTTTTGCGCGTAAGACAGTCGAAACAGTCATGGTGCCGCGCAATGCTATCAAGACGGTCGAGCAAGATGCCATGGTGGGGCCGCTGTTACTCGATGAATTGCACCGCACCGGGCATAGTCGCTTCCCAGTGGTGGATGGCGACATTGATCATATTATTGGCGTACTACACACCCGCGACTTTATGTCACTTAAGGAGGCGGTGTCGGCTCAGGTGCAAACGGTGATGGACCCAAATGTATACTACATTGATGGGGCACAGTCGCTCGAGCAAGCCTTGGGTGCGTTTATTAAGACGCGCCAACAGGTTTTCATTGTCGTCAATACGTATCGTGAGACAGTGGGGATGGTGACGCTGGATGATTGTATTGAAGCCTTGCTTGGCCATGCTCCCGCAGCGGATGATGACGAGGTGTATAGCCAGCCAGTGGCCTTGCCCGAACCCACGCAACCGCGTGCCCTCCCCATGGGCGAGCAGAATGATGCCTGAAATTGTGGTATAATCTAACAGATATGACACAACGAATACTTGCCAACCAAACGCCGGATTACACCGGTCAAACCATCACTGTGGCCGGCTGGGTACATGCACGGCGCGACCATGGTGGCCTGATTTTTATCGACCTACGCGACCATACTGGCCTGGTGCAGCTGGTCGTCAGCCCTGAGCAAACTGCGGCCTTTGCACTGGCAGAGCATGCTCGCGACGAGTACGTTCTGCGCGCCCATGGCCAGGTTCGCCAGCGTGGTGAGGGCCTGGCCAACCCCAATATTGCCAGTGGTAGCATCGAGCTAGCCGTTAGTGACTTAGAGGTGCTCAATAAAGCCGAGACGCTGCCTATCCAGCCCTTTAGCGAGACTAACCAAGCGAATGAAGACCTGCGCTTTGCCTACCGCTACCTCGACTTGCGCCGCCCCAAGCTGCAAACGATGCTGCGTCGCCGCGCCGATATGTACCGCCGCATGCGCCAGTATATGGACGAGCGCGATTTTATCGAAATCCAAACGCCAATTTTGGCGAATTCCAGCCCCGAGGGTGCACGTGACTTCCTGATCCCCAGCCGCTTACAAGAAGGCAAATTCTACGCCCTGCCACAAGCACCGCAGCAGTTTAAGCAGCTGCTGATGGTTGGTGGCGTGCCGCGCTACTACCAGCTGGCTGCGTGCTTCCGCGACGAAGACCCGCGCGCCGATCGCCTGTATGGTGAGTTTTACCAGCTGGATCTGGAGATGAGCTTTGTGGAGGATGGCGAGCAAGTCCGCCAGATGATGGAGCCACTGATGCAGCAGCTGGTGACGGATTTTGCTGGCAAAACGCTGCTAGACCTCAGCAACCTCCCAGCTGGCGATGGCCAGCCTATCCCGCGCATCCCGTACCAAACCGCCATGGAAACCTACGGTAGCGACAAGCCAGATTTGCGCTTTGGTATGGAGCTGGTTGAGCTAACGGACGTGTTTGCCGACACCGAATTTGGCGTGTTCAAAAACGCTGAATGTATTAAGGCAATCTGCGTCACAAACGGCGCGTCGCTCAGCCGCAAGCAGATCGATTGCTTTACCCACATTGCGAAAGCCGAGGGCGCAGGCGGCCTGGCCTACATTACCTACCAGGACGGCGCGGCCAAGAGCCCAATTGCCAAGTTCCTGACCGAAGAAGAGCTGGCCGCCATCCAAGCCAAAACGGGGGCCAAGGACGGCGATGCAGTCTTCTTTGGGGCTGATACGCGCCCCGTGGTCAATGCCGTGCTGGGGCGGCTGCGTAGTGAGTTTGCCGAGCACTTTGGCCTCAAGGATCCGCAGGCGGTGGCGCTGGCCTGGATTATCGATTTCCCATTCTACGAGTGGGATGAGCACGCCCGCAAGCTCGACTTTGGCCATAATCCCTTTAGTATGCCAAAGGGTGGGCTTAGTACGCTGCAAGCCGCCCAGACGGATGACGATAAGCTGGCTATCCTGGCCGACCAGTTCGATATGGTGATGAACGGCTACGAAATCTGCAGCGGCGGTGTGCGCAACCACAACCCGGCCGTGCTGTACGAAGTATTCGGGCTGCTCGGCTATAGCCGGCAGTATGTGGAAGAAAAGTTTGGCGCTATGCTGCGGGCCTTTACCTACGGTGCGCCGCCACACGCGGGC
>CALHWA010000139.1 GCA_938036845.1 uncultured Candidatus Saccharibacteria bacterium
ATGTCTGATGTGTCTGTTTTGTGTACTCTTGCTTTTTGTACTCTTTTTCTCATGCTATGCGAGATAAGAATCGATCTTCGCAGCTCAACAGGTAAAACACTGGCGGACGGGAGCTGGTACTGAGAAAGTAGACCTTCTAAGACTTAAACTCTATTTATGCAAAGTCTGCGCAAGATGCGATCGGTGTATATAGCAAGAGACCTCTCATTATGAGAGGTTCTCTATTAGTATAGCAAAACAAGCTAAGAAGCGGCTAATATTCCCATGTTGTTTCGATATCCGCCCCGAGAGTGTTGAGTCGGTTAGCAAAGTCTTCGTAGCCTCGGTTGATATTGTACACGTCACGCAGGATGGAGCGCCCAGGGGCTGCGAGCATAGCTAGCATCACGACGACGCTGGGGCGCAAGGCAGGCGGTGCGACGACATCGGCAGGCTTCCAGCGGGTAGGGCCACTGATGTAAACGCGGTGTGGATCGACCATCTCTACTTGTGCACCAAGGCGAGTGAGGTCGGTGAAGTAAATGGCACGGTTATCATAGCTCCAGTCGTGCACTAGAGTACGGCCCGTTGCTACCGTGGCGATGAGACCAAGGAAGGGGAGATTATCCATATTGATGCCTGGGAAGGGCATACTGTGGAGCTTGTCTTGTGGAGCGGTGAGAGTCGATTTGTGCAGGCTAATATCGACCAAGCGAGTCTGGCCATTGCGCGCTGGGTACTCGCTGGAGAGCTCATATTGTAAGCCCATACCGCGCAGCACTGCTAGCTCGAGCTCGAGGAATTCGATTGGTGCCCGGCGGATGGTAATCGCAGAGTCTGTCACTACACCTGCTGCGATGAAGCTCATTGCCTCGATAGGGTCTTCGCTCGGACAATATTCAACTGTTTGGTTGATCTCGCTGATGCCATGGATGGTGAGGGTCGTTGTGCCGATGCCGTCGATCTGCACCCCAAGCTTTTGCAAGAAGAAACACAGGTCTTGCACCATGTAGTTGGGGCTGGCGTTGCGAATCGTTACGACACCTGGGTGGAGCGCTGCCGCCATGATAACATTCTCAGTGACGGTGTCGCCGCGCTCGGTAAGGACGATGGCGTGCTCAACCATATGCGGGTTGGCTGTTGCTTGGTAGTAATCGGTCGTTGCCTCGACAGTCAGGCCAAAGGGTGCGAGGCCCGCCATGTGTGGCCCCACCGTCCGCGTGCCAAGGTTGCACCCACCCGCGAATGGGATTTGGAATGACTCATATTGATGGAGCAATGGCCCAAGGAACATAATAATGCTGCGGGTGCGCTTAGCTGCAGCGATATCCATTTCGTCTAGATGGAGGGTGCGTGGTGGGGTGATTTCGAGGTCATTGTGTTCAAGCCAGCGGCAGCGTACGCCAATGCTTTCGAGCACCTCGATGATGCGATTAACTTCCTCGATCCGTGCCACTCGGCGGAGCGTCGTCTTGCCTTTATTAAGGAGGCTTGCGCAGAGCAGAGCGACAGCGGCATTTTTGCTCGTCTTTACCTCAATCTCGCCATGGAGCGAGCCACCACCATTGATGACGAAGTTTGTTTTGCCAGCTTTATTGATGCGGACAATCTCACTACTCAGCACTTCGCCAATGCGAGCAATCATTTCTAGGCTGATGTTTTGGCCACCCTTTTCGATGCGGTTGATGGCCGACTGGCTCGTGCCAAGTGCTGCAGCGAGCTCGGCTTGCGTCATACCACGCGCTTGGCGGGTTTCTTGGATGAGTGTTCCGATATTACGGAGATATTTTGCTGTTCCCATGCTTGTACAATATATCATCGGTGATATATTGTCAAACACAAGCATCTCGTGTTGCAAAAAGAAATACAGAGGTTAGGCTGCGAGGTTTTTCTAATAACTCCATCAGCTCCTTTCTGCTATTTCAACTAGCCGTGCGCAAAGCTTATATTACTACACGAGCAAGTGCCTAGTCTTCACATCAGAGATTAATATCAAAGAGATGCGATAGCACATCAATACTGCTACTACTGAAAAAAGAGAGCTGTATTAACGTTCAAAGCATACATAGTCAAGCACGATGACTCCCCGCAACGGGTAGCTGTGCTATACTACACATATGATCTGATGAAAAGTGCATAGCGAATCCTAAGATATAACCAACAAACAAGGAGTATTACCCATGCACGAAACAACTATTGCTACCCTTATCACCCGTGAGCAGCAACGCCAACGCGAAGGCTTGGAGCTCATCCCGAGCGAGAATTATGTCTCTGGTGATGTACTACGGGCGCTTGGGAGTGTCTTTACCAATAAATATAGCGAGGGTTACCCAGGCCGGCGTTACTATGGCGGGCAGCAGTATACCGACCAAGTAGAGCAGCTGGCAATCGACCGCGCCAAGCAGCTCTTCCGGGCCGACCATGCCAACGTCCAGCCGCACAGTGGTGCACAGGCGAATGAAGCCGTGTATTTTGCGTGGTGTGAGCCTGGCGACACCATCCTCGCGATGGATCTGGGTCATGGTGGCCACCTGACGCATGGTGCGCCTGTGACACATAGTGCTCGCGAGTATAACTTCGTCCGCTACAAAATGAAGGACGTGAGAACGGGCGAGATTGACTACGACGAGCTGCAGCGGATGGCGCAAGAACATCGACCAAAGATTATTCTGGCGGGCTTTAGTGCCTATCCGCGCCAGCTGGATTTTGCACGCTTTGCGGCGATTGGCCACGAGGTTGGCGCTTTGCTCATGGCCGATATGGCGCATGTAGCGGGGCTGATTGCTGGTGGAGTGGCGGAGAACCCCCTCGATTATGGCTTTCATGTTATGACGACGACGACACACAAGACGCTGCGTGGGCCGCGTGGTGGGCTGATCGTTAGTAAGGGAGTGGTGAGCAACCCACTCAAGCGCCCAGCCAAGACTCTCGAGAATATTCCGACACTCATCGATCGAGCGGTCTTTCCTGGTATCCAAGGTGGGCCACATATGCATACGATTGCCGCCAAGGCAGTGGCTTTTGGTGAGGCGCTCCAACCAGCCTTTCGTGCCTATGTTCAGCAGGTGGTGGCTAATGCCGCTGTCTTAGCACAGGAGCTGCAACAGCGCGGCTTTGTGCTCGTGACGGGTGGCACGAGCAACCACCTCATCTTGGCCGATGTCCATACAAGCTTTGGGATTGATGGCAAGACGGCGGAGATTGCGATGGATAAGATCGGTTTGACACTTAACGCTAATGCCATCCCTGATAATCCACTGCCGCCATTTCGCCCTAGTGGCATTCGCCTTGGTACGCCAGCGGCAACAACGCGCGGCCTAGAGCCGCAGCATATGCCGCAGATTGCTGAGTGGATGCGCCAAGCCATCGACCACCGTGATGATGAGGCAGAGCTAGCTAAGCTCCGCACCGATGTTGCAGAGTTCTTGGCGGACTTCCCAGTGCCGACGGAATAGACAAAAAGTCAGAGGTTTGTCGCTGTCATTGATAATTGTGTCTCGCTAGGTGCAGTAGTAATACATTCGCATATCTAAAACACCCGCCAGAGAGCGGGTGTTTTTGTTGATTGGGAGGATAAGCTTAGCAGCTGCCTCGGACGATATCCTCGGTTTTGTCACCCTTCTTGTAGGTGATTTTTGCACCCTTACCACTACCACACTGGGTATACAAGACAGGAGTGTCGTTGTTTGGTGTGCCAGATGTGATGATCTTCTTCTTAAGGTCAGGATCGATCTTTGCTTCAGTTACTTTATCGTCAACAAGATTGCTACTGACTTGCGCGGCTGTTGGGTATTCACCCTTCTGGCTGTTCCATGCCTCTACCTTGGTCGAGAGCTGCGATGCAGCGCCAGCGGCTGCAGAGTCGCGAGCGCGTTGCTGGATACCGTTGTAAGCGACGATGGTAATAGCCGCCAGGATGGCGATGATCACAATCACGATGAGAAGCTCGACAATTGTGAAACCGCGCAGGTTACGTTGAGTTTTTGTTGTCATACAGAGTTACCCCTCCTTGTTACTGATTATATTACGATCATACTACGAACATTCATTAAACACAAGCTTTTTGAGTACAGATGTCTGAGAATATTTTTCAGAGATAGTGCGCGCACTAGCATAGGCTGAATTGTGGCTAATGGCGCGCTAGTATAGCTAGGATACCTAAGATACCTAAGCTATACGCCGTCTGTTGTTTTCTCGATTCAGCTAATTATTAATCCGCCGGGCTTGCATTGACCCCCGAGCGTGAATGGTCTGGCCAGTGCTGAGGGCGGCAATATCCACTGTGGCAGAGACGACGGTGGTGCTATCATTTGGTGTGGTGCTGGCCGCTTGATTAAAACCCGTTGCATAGCCAAAGCGAATACTCGATACATTATTCGCGACGCGTGTATCGAGCGCTTTGCAAGGGCCACCAGTGTAGTTGCAGGTGCTCTGCTGCCAGGGCTGGCCACACATTGTGTTGTTGCTGGGGTTGGTGGCATTGAATTCGTATTGGCTTGGCACGATAGTCCGCCGCCAGAGGGTAGTGCCTTGCACAAAGTAGACAACCTTGACGGTAAGTGGGTTATTTGTGCGGTAGAGCTTGGCGGCAAGCTCGGCTTGGCTGCGACAGGGGTTGGCTTGGCTGTTGAGGTAGATGAGCTCGCGCTGGGTGTCGGAGGGATTGCGATCGGTGGCGTATTGGGTAAGGATCAAGACGTTATCGCCTGCGAAGTGCTGTGCCCAGTTAGCTGCGATGGCCTTGCTCTCGACCTTTGTCGCTAGGCGGACGTCCTGCTCGATTTGGTCAAGCGCATCTTCCATAGCATAGGTGAGTGCACCACGCTGGTTGGAGATGACGATAGAGCTCAACAACCCCACCAGGGCAGCAACCAACACGCCAACCACTACCACGATGATCGGAATCACCACCAGCATTTCCACCACAGTAAAGCCACGCTGTTGGTGCCGCGCAGGGTAGATGCGGCGGATGAGCTGCTGCATCCGCTCTCGGATATTAGTGGCTGCTGAGAATCGCATGGCGAACCTCCGATTGGCTAGGGCCCTGCCCGTAGCGTACCGTTATCGATACACGGCTTATCTGTGGTGCGGTAGTGCTATAGGGGCAATCAACGACGATGGTGGCACTAACAGGCTGAGGTAAGCCATCGGTATCGAGCGAGTGGTCAGTCGTGAGATTGCGATTAGCCGCGCGGTTTGTGCACGGCGTTGGTGTGCCATCGCCAACTTCGCGGCGGAGCAGCTCATACCCGACAATGCTCGCCTTGGCATCGCGATTGGCCTCTGTGGCGCCCTGGATCGTCACAATGTAGAGCTGGTAGAGCGTCCCAACAAAGAGCACGCCCAGCACTATCGTCACCAACATCTCTACCAGAGTAAAGCCAGCGTCTGGACTATGCTTCATTGGTGGTTGCTCGTGATGGTTATCGTTACTGTTGGTGCGCGCTCTAGCCGGTAGTAGAGGAAGAAACGGCTGCACTCTTGGCTGGTGGTGACGCAGAGCGAACCATCGCGGGCGCGTGGCTCGTAGACGAAGCGGTCAATCGATGCGCTATCTTTGCTAATACCATTGCTTGGTGACTGGACGAAGAGCGCTTGCTGGCCACTGCGCGAGGGGTATTGATAGCTATCCTCGGATAGTCCAGGGAGGATATGGCGAATAGCCGTGCCATTAAGCGAAGTCAAAAACTGCTCGGCCGACGGATAGCGGTGCCCTTGCTCGCCCGACGTGCCGGTTGCGTCGCCGTTGTAGAAAGACTCAAGGCTGCGTGCTACTGTCTCAACAGTAGTCGCGCGAGCAGTGTCGCGCGAAGAGCGCTGCGTATTATTGAGCGTCACCACACCCAGCACCAGCAGTACCAGCATAATTGCTAGCACAATAATAATTTCCACGATTGTATACCCGCGTCGTACCCTCATGCAATTAGCATAAGGGTTTTGAGGTAAAAGTGCAAGAGGTGAGAAGTCGAATCGAGGTGATTATGGCTTACTTTGCTTCGGCTACGTCCCATAGGTCACCAAACAGGGGGCAATAAGAAAAGAATTCTCTAGTAGGACGAAATGAGCTTCGTACTCGTCCGACAGGAGAGAAGTACAAAACTGGCCGAGAATAAGCAAAAAAGCAGTGAGATACTAAATGCTCAAGAATATATAGTCAATTTTACTTTCTTGACTATATATGTATCGCAAAAATTATTGATGAACAAGTGTAAAAAGACAAAAATATCTACAGGTACTGTATGTTATTTGACTCGTCACGCCGCTGGCATTTCTAGCGGTTCTTGCACAATGGTGATGCCGAATTTTTCCTCCACTGTGCGAATAATCTCCTCGCGAGCGGCAGCAAGATCGCGGTAGCTGGTGGCTGATTGATTGATGAGCACGACTGCATTCTTATCATGCACCTTCATGCCGTGGAGAACGCTGCCTCTGAGCCCCGCTTGCTCGATGAGCCAGCCTGATGGCACCTTGACGCGCCCATCGGGCAGCGCATAGTGCGGCACTGTGGGGTAGTGCTGCTGGAGCTGAGAAAATTCTTCACTTGAAATAATCGCATTTTTGAAGAACGAGCCAGTATTGGGGAGCTTGGCTGGGTCAGGCAGCTTGCCAGCGCGGATCGTCATGACGGCTCGGCGAATGTCTTGCGGGGTGGGCTCTGCTATAGCGTTGGTGGTGAGATAATCTTGAACGGCTTGATAGAAGGGTGGCTGCGGCAAACCCTTGCGCAGGCGGAGCGTTATGCTTGTGATGATATATCGCCCCATCTCGCGGCCCCGGAAAATGCTGTGCCGGTACGAAAACTCGCAGTCGGCAGCGCTCAGCACCACAAACCGCTCTTGCTGGCGATCATATGCCTCGAGCGAGACGAGTGTGTCGGCAATCTCCTGCCCATACGCACCAACGTTCTGCACTGGCGCAGCGCCTGCTGTACCTGGGATGGCCGATAGCGCCTCAATGCCGCTCAGGCCACTGGCCACTGTTCTTGCTACGACATCATCGAGAATCTCTCCTGCACCAATGGTGATTGTTGTCGATTCGGCATCCTCAGCAATGACCGAGAAGCCTGGGATACGGTTGCGCGCTACAATGCCAGCAAAGCCGCTGTCTTGAGCCAGAGTGTTGCTCCCGCCGCCAAGGACAAAGAGCTCGGCCTGCTGCTGGCGGGCCATCGTGCATGCCGCCACGATATCATCGTTGGTATAGAGGTCGACCATAGTGTGGGCGTTGCCGCCAAGCTGCATCGTCAAATATGGTTTGAGTGAAACGTCAGTACGAATATCCATAGGTATAATATATCACCCATGATATATATCTGCAAGCCGATCCAGCCTGAATCTGGATAACAAGACGATATTATACAATATCTGTAATATATCGTGATGAAATATACCAATCGTGTCTATAGATTTGAGATGCTATAAGGAGCATGTCCCAGAGCAGCACCGATCCTTGTAGAGCTCAGCGTTAGGAAATATATAGACAAGCAAAAGAGATTGCGCGCCAATAATAGCAATACGAGAGAGCAATGATGTAAATTCTGCTGAGTTACAGAGGTCAAGTAACGGCTAATTCTTGCTAGACTCGACTGTTGCCTGCGCTGCCTGGATAACGTGGTCGATCATCACAGCGATAGTGAGAGGGCCGACGCCGCCTTTTTCTGGGGTGAGAGTGACGTCACTGCGCTGGCGCACGCTTGGGTCGACATCGCCAACGATAACGCCGCCTTCGCTTGCTGTGCCAGCATCAACGACCACTGCACCTGTTTTGACCATATCCGCTGTAATGAGATGGGGCTGGCCAGTAGCAGTGACGATGACGTCACTTGCAGCGATGATCTCTGTGGTATTAGGCGTTTGGCGGTCGCACACTGTTACCGTCAAGCCACGGTCGCGCCACAGCCGCTCCAGTGGTGCGCCTACTAACCGCCCTCGCCCGATGATGGCGAGCTGCTTATTATCGAGGCTAATATTGTAACCTGCCAGTAGCCAATCGATTGCTTGCGCCGTTGCTGGCGTATAGGCAGCGTGCGGGCCACTCAAGCCATCGACATCCTTGGCAGGAGAGATGCGCTGAACGATGGCGTCTGTTTGCGACGGATCGTTGAGCGGCAGTTGGACGATGATACCGTGGATGTGTGGGTCGTTGTTTGCTCGGTCGATCACGCCTGGCATATCTATTTCGGCAGTTGGTGCTACCTCTGTATCAACGAGGATATCAGCAGCATAGGCTTGCTTGTAGCGCACGTAGGCATTGATTGGTCCCGATGCATTGAGCGGGGTAATGATGAGCAGCTTGGGGGTAATACCATGCGCTTGGCGTAGGTGGCGCACCTGACGAGCTTGGCGCTGCTTGATGAAACTTGCGAGCTCGCGGCCGTTGAGTGATAAAGTAGACATAAGGCGTAATCCTTTCGTAAATATATGGTTAACACTAGTGATAGGTGTCTCTATAGCAAACAGTCCTCTGGCAATACCGAGGA
>CALHWA010000140.1 GCA_938036845.1 uncultured Candidatus Saccharibacteria bacterium
TACCCCATGGGGGGTATTTTGCAATGAATAATATAGATGTACGTTCAGTTTGAATATATTATTTGTTCGTACTATAAATTTGCTGTTCAAAATATTGGTCTATTAACAATCTGTGCTTCTCGTGTGAACAATAAATGTATTCAGGCTGTTCTCGTCTGCCAAATGTAACCATGTGGAAACAAAAAAACAGCCCACTATCTACGGGCTGTTTTCTAGTGCAAATAGCAAAAAATTAGCTTACTCAAGCAATTCTACTCTTGGCCAGTCGCTTGATTGATCCGGGTTGAGGAATCTGGTTTGCCTTCGCCGGCGTCGAAACGCATTTCTATGTTGTACTTTTTACATACTTCTGCTTCAGGAATAGCCTTTTCCGTGTCACGATCACCACCGTTGGCAAAGATGAGCTGGTCGCCTGGATACTGGCCAGCAACCATCTCGAGAGACTTGATCTGTGTTGGGTCTTCGTCGATTGATAGAATCACTTGGTCAACACCTTTGAGGGCGCGCATGAGACGCAGGCGATTGCTTTCGTTGAGGATAATTTTGCCTTTTTTCAGCAACTGCTGTTTGTCATTATTGACAATAACAATAAGCTTGTCGCCCATCGCGGCAGCTGCTTCGATCATATCGATATGCCCACCATGGAGCGGGTTAAAATAACCACTGACAATTACTACTCGCATTTATTACTATCTCCTTGTTGTTTACCATTAGAAAGCTTCTGTTGCTATATTATACCATTACTCTTGTATATCTCGACACCGTCCCCTATTTCACGCTATAATACAGCTATGACAAAATTGCTTATCACCGGTGGTGCGGGGTTCATTGGCTCGAACTTCGTGCATTATACCGTTCATCACAAGCCGGAATATGAAATCACTGTCGTCGATAAGATGACATATGCTGCGAACCCGCACAACCTTGATGGAGTGCGCGAGCAAATCAACTTCGTGCAGGGCGATATTTGCGATGTTGAGCTGATGGATCGCTTGATTGCCGAGACAGATATCGTTGTCCACTTTGCGGCGGAGAGTCATAACGATAACTCACTGCGCGACCCAAAACCTTTCCTCGACACCAACGTGTATGGCACATACACTATCTTGCAAGCAGTGCGCAACCACAACAAGCGCCTCCATCACATTAGCACCGATGAAGTGTTTGGCGATCTAGCGCTTGACGATCCAAACCGCTTTACCGAGGAGACACCGTATAATCCATCCAGCCCCTACTCGAGCACCAAGGCGTCGAGCGATATGCTGGTGCGCGCCTGGATTCGCAGCTTTGGCGTGAAGGCGACGATTAGTAACTGCTCCAACAACTACGGCCCCCGCCAGCACATCGAGAAGTTTATCCCGCGGCAAATCACTAACATCCTGAGCGACATCAAACCAAAGCTCTACGGCACGGGCGAGCAGGTACGTGACTGGATCCATGTCGATGACCATAACTCAGCGGTACATTTGATTCTCGAAAAAGGCACGCTGGGCGACACCTACATTATTGGTGCAGACAACGACCACGTCAATAACAAAGCGGTGATTGAGATGATCTGCGACTTGATGGGTAAGGGTAAGGACTGGTACGAGCATGTCAACGATCGCCCTGGCCACGACATGCGCTATGCAATGGACTCGAGCAAGCTGCGCCGCGAGCTTGGCTGGCAACCACAATACACCGACCAAGATGGCATGGCTAACGGCCTACGCCAAACCATTGAGTGGTACACTACCAACCGCGACTGGTGGCAAGCCCAAAAAGCTGCTGTAGAAGCAACCTACGCGAAGCAAGGACAATAAGCCAATGCCTGACACTCCCAGCAAAACTCGTGTGAGTAGCAAGATCGCCTACCAAAACCCCTGGATCACCATCCACGAAGACCAAACACGCGACCACGCAGGCAACCTGGGGGTATATGGCTATATGGAGTCGCGAAACTCGTGTATGGTCGTCGCTGTCGACGAGCATGAGCGCATCTACCTGGTGCGCGGCTTCCGCTATCCGTCGCAGAGTTTTGGCTGGGAATTGCCTGGTGGCGGTGGTGACGGCGAGGATCTGCTCACCGCCTCCAAGCGTGAGCTAGAGGAAGAGACTGGTATTGTTGCCCAGTCGTGGAAGAAGCTCGGTGAAGCATATGTCTGCAACGGCCTAATGACAGAGAAAATGGCGGTGTGCTTGGCACGAGACCTGTCTTTTGGCGGCAACAAAGAACAGTCGGATGAAGTATTCAGCGATATGCGGTTCTTCACTCACGAGGAGATTAACCAGCTTATTAACCAAGGCGATATTAACGACTGCCAGACGCTAGCTGGCCTCTATTATTATCATATATGGCGAAAGGAGAACGCATGAATTTCGACCCATCAAGCTA
>CALHWA010000141.1 GCA_938036845.1 uncultured Candidatus Saccharibacteria bacterium
GGAAAAAACAGGGTAAACCAGGCGAATTTCGAAATTCGCCTTTTTTTGATATAAAACTGTGCCTTGATATACTACCTTGTAAGGAGCTTACTATATGCCAAAGTACGTTCATATTGCTGGTTTTGCTATATTGCTTTGTGTGCTGATGTATGTGCTGCTGCGCGTGCTAGCACCAGCATCAAACTCTGCCGCGCAAGGCAGTACAAACCATTCACCTTCTCATCATGTATCATCGCGTATGCTCTATGGCCTGACGATCGACGACAGCTGGGAGGGCACGAGACGGCTTGCTGATATCGTGGAGGCTCTTCAGCGTTTGCCTGCTCGGCCGACGGTGCGGATCGTTATGTCTAAGGATCGATCACCGCAGAGTTACCGTGGGCTATTGAAGGCGATTCATCGCGTGGCCGATATCATGGCCCAGCCCGTTGATTCTTCTGATATACACAGCTACAGCACTGAGCGCTACCAGCAGCGCTTTGCTGAGTCTTACCAGTATTTATCTCACTACGTAGCGATATGGGAGGTTGGCAATGAAATGAATGGCCAAGAGTGGATCCAAGAAGACCCGCGCCTTACTGCCGCGAAGGTGGCCAGTGCCTACCGATACATTAAGGATAAGCATGCCGCGGCGGCGCTTGTGCCCTACTACTTCCCGCCAAACGGAAGCACGCTGAGCATGAAAGACTGGCTGCAGACATACCTACCCGATGATCTGAGGCAGGGCGTCGATTATGTCCTCGTCAGCTACTACGACGATGACAACGATGGCTACCAGCCCAACTGGCGGCAGATCTTTGCTGAGCTTGAGACGCTCTTCCCAGAGGCCAAGCTTGGCATTGGCGAGTGCGGCACACCCAGCGAGCATGCCCCAATGGCGCATAAACTACAGTTGTTTCGGCATTATTATGCCATGCCGCGGTATACTCCACGCTACGTTGGCGGGTACTTTTGGTGGTACTGGGCGCACGATGGCGTACCATACAAGGATAACCCACTCTGGGAGGAAACTGCGAGGTATATGAAGAAGCAGTCGTGAGCTAGGCGTCCTTTGGCCAGACGTCCTTTGGCCATACCTCATTTCCTCAATATGTGGCATAATATAACTAATGCATCACGAAACTTCGCACACCAAAGCAGCGCATAGCTACCAGCAAGCACTCGCGCAAACAGTCGGTGATTTTCTGCAACACGTACACATGACTGAGATTCAGCCAGACGCAGCGACTGTCTTTGTGCATGATGAATGTAATCCTGATTCAATTGGGGCAATCGCTACTGCGTGCTCACCGCAAGCTCCGGCTGACGGCCGATTTGATTTTCAAAAAACGCATATCATAGGGCACCGCGTTGATGGGTCGTCAGTTGCTGGACGTGTCATTGAAGGCAACCAAGACGACATTACCCTGACTGAGAGTGCGATGAATCCTGATCATCGCGTTCTCAACTTGCCGCTACCTGACCAACACACCGTTTTGCAAGCTGCTTTTACCAAAGACCGTGCGCCGACAAAACGTCAACTGGACGAGTTGGAAACACTATGGCGATATGACAGAACCAAAGCTGCACTCGGCGTTGGCATTACGGCGCTGCAAGCATTGGCGAGATCATCATACCCCACTCAGTCAGTCGCCGACATGCTAGCCCTCAAATCACCCACCACACCGAATGCAATACTCGCCACGTGGGATGTGTCGCATTCAACCAGGGAGATGACGCGTGATAATGGAAAACTGCGCTCATTCCTCGTTTGGTTTGGTAGCCAAGCAATCACTGCCGTGCAACGTTATGGCGGCGAGCTAATCGACTGGACAGGCGATGGACAGAACCTTGCAGTGCCACTACCGCAGAGCAACGCGCGTTTCTCGCGTGAGCAGCGGGCGACTTTTGGCAACAAGACACTCATTCCGCTGCTCAATGATCTTACTGATATTGCTCACGCGCATAATAAGTACGCTATTCGCCTGACCGCTGGTTTTGGCCGACTTGACAATATCCCCGGTGGACATGTGAGCCCAGAGCTCTTTGGTATGACGAAATTATCCAAGCGTCAGCCGCGCAACCAGCTGTCAATTGCCCTGACTGGCGACGCCTACGACATGCTCGCGCCTGCTTTGCCTGACAGATTGCGGCATTATCTGTACCACGACTAAATCCTAGTCACGCCTTTTACTGTTCTTGCTGGGCCGAAGCAATTTATCTTTGAGCATTAGCACCACATCCGCCTCTTTAGCGAGCTGTTTGCTGTGGGTAACGACGATGACACATTTGTTGTTTTCGTGGGCAGCTTGGCGCAGGATAGTGATGATATCCGCAGCGGTGGCTTCGTCCAGGTTGCCAGTTGGCTCGTCTGCTAGGATAATCGGTGCGGAGGACACTAACGCCCGCCCAATCGCTACGCGTTGCTGCTGGCCGCCAGACAGTTTCATGACGTTGCGATTGATATGATCGTCGTCGAACCCCATGACGTGCAATGTTTCATGAGTCGCCTTGGGATTAACCAGCTTCAAGTTTTCTAGCGGTGTCAGATAATCAATCAGGTTATAATTCTGAAACACCAGCGAGATATTGTGCTTGCGATGGTGTGAATACCCCTGCTCGACGATGTCTTGATCATCGAACAAAATCTGCCCGCCAGTCGGTGTGTCCAGTCCGGCTAGAAGCCCGAGCAGCGTCGACTTGCCAGCCCCAGAACTACCGACGATGGCGTAGAACGTGCCCTTTTCAAAGTGATAATTAATACCATTTAACACGTTGCTGGTGTCGCCTGGGTATGAATAAACGATATCGTGTAGTGTCAGTAGTGACATACTATCTCCTAACTTAATGTTGCTAAAATTTGCTTTGGTGATTGGCGCATGATTGGCGCGGTGGCAGCGATGGC
>CALHWA010000142.1 GCA_938036845.1 uncultured Candidatus Saccharibacteria bacterium
GTCACGCATGATGGTGTAACGGTGGCCAAGGGTATCGACATCGAGGATGTTGATCACGAAACACTCGGCTTTAAAGTGGGGGCAGAGCTTATTAAGCAAGCCGCCAACAAAATGAACGACGTGGCTGGTGACGGCACGACCACCGTGACGGTTTTGACCTACCATATCCTCAGTGAGGCAAACAAGCTGATTGCTGCTGGTCACAACCCAATGCTGCTCCGCAAGGGTCTGGAGCGGGCTGCGGCAGAGGTAACAGCGGCTTTGAGCGAGCAGGCAGAAGACATTCGCAATGACGAAACACGCGTCGCAGAGGTAGCAACTATCTCGGCGGGTGATGACGCAATTGGCCGGCTGATTGCTGATGTGATGGAGAAGATCGGGCCCAATGGTGTGGTGACGGTTGAGGAAGGCCGCGGCCTTGAGCTAGAGAGCGAAGTGGTTGAGGGCTTTACCGTTCAGCGTGGCTTCGTTAGCCCGTACATGGCGACAGACACCAAGCGAATGGAAGCGGTGTACGACAAGCCAGCTATCGTTATTACCGACAAGAAGATTTCGTCGGCACAGGAGTTCGTCCCACTGCTTGAGATGATTGCGCAAAGTGGGAAGAAAGACCTCGTCTTGATTGCTGACGATGTGGATGGCGAAGCACTTGGTCTACTTGTGCTGAACCGCCTCAAGGGTGCCTTTAATACCCTGGCTATTAAAGCGCCGAGCGATAAAGACGTCCTCTACGATATTGCTGCTCTGGTAGGTGCAACGGTTATTACCGAGGATACTGGTATGAGCTTTGATACGGTTGGCCCTGATGTGGTGGGCTCGGCTCGCAAGGTGATTGCTACTAAGGATTTGACAACGATCGTCGAAGGGGCTGGTGCGAAGACGGCAGTTGATGCTCGGATTGACCAGATTGCCGTTGAGATCGCCAATAGTACAAGCGACTACACCAAGAACAATCTCGTTAAGCGCCAAGCTGCCCTGACTGGCCAAGTGGCGGTGATTAAGGTCGGTGGGGCAACCGAGACCGAGATCGAAGAGAAGAAATACCGCGTTGATGATGCGGTGGCTGCTGTCAAGGCCGCCCTAGCTGAGGGTGTTGTGCCTGGTGGCGGGGTGACACTGGTCAATCTTGCAACGAGCTACACCCACGCTGGTGATGCCGATGCGTCGGTGACTGCTGGTGAGGACTTGCTCATTCACGCGCTGGAGCAACCATTCCGCATTCTGCTGACCAACTCTGGCCTCAATGCCGATGAGTGGCTGCCCCAGGTGAAGGCAGCGCAGCCTGGCTTTGGTATTAATGTCAACACACCAGGTGAGCTGATCGATCTCAAAGCAGCTGGCGTGGTTGACCCTGTTCGCGTTACCAAGGAAGCACTGCAGAATGCTGCCTCCATCGCTGGCACCGCAATGACGATGGGTGCGCTCGTCGTCGACCTGCCTGAGAAGGAAGCGGCAAGCCCAGCTGGCATGCCTGGCATGGGCGGCGGTATGGGTATGTACTAAGCCTCGTCCTGCCTTGTTTTGCAAAAACCCACCGTATCTGTGGTGGGTTTTTATGTGGGAAAGAATCGGTTGACAGATACCCCTAGGGGGTATACCATAGGAACATGAGCAAAGATATTACCAGACGAGCACTACACCGTATCAAAATTATGAAGGGCCAGCTGGAGGGGTTAGAAAAGCGTGTGGCCGATGATGCCTACTGCATGGACATCATCATCCAGAGTCTGTCGATCCAGAAGTCGCTAGCGTCGCTCAATAAGCTGATGGTCAAGCAGCACCTCGAGACGCATGTGGCTGAGATGCTGGCGTCAAGCGATACGAAGCAGCGCGATAAGGCGCTCAAAGAGCTCGACCAGCTCTATGATCTGACGAACATTCGCTAGCAGCAAGCGGATATAAGAATGGAAAGGATAATGCGGTGCGTAGCACCCGAGGAGTTTGTTATGGATAAAAAACAGTCACAGCACCATCATATGACTCATGGTGAGCATACTCACCATGAGGGGCATGGACAGGGTGGCCATTGCGGGCATGATGCGGCCCAGTTTCGGCAGCGGTTTTGGCTATCGCTGCTCATAACGATCAGTGTACTGGTGTGTTCACCGCTGCTGCAGCAGTGGCTCGGCTATACACTGCCTGAGGTGATGAGCCGGTATGTGCCGGCTGTAAGCGGGACGATATTGCTGTGGTATGGTGGCCGAGTTTTTATTCGGGCGGGGTGGCAGGAGCTACGCCAGCGCCAGCCTGGTATGATGCTGCTGATTGCTCTCGCGATTAGTGTGGCCTATGGCTACAGCCTGCTGGTGACCAGTGGCGTGGTAGCAGGGATGGATTTTTGGTGGGAGCTCGCGTCGCTCATTACCATTATGCTCCTTGGGCACTGGCTCGAAATGGCAGCGATTAAGCGGGCAACGGATGCCGCTCATACCTTAGCGCAGCTCTTACCCGAGACGGCAGAGGTTGTGACGGAGCAATCGATTAATACAGTGCCGCTTAATCATCTGGCTGTGGGGATGACCGTGCTAGTGCGCCCGGGTGGGCGCGTACCAGTGGATGGCCAGGTGATATCTGGCACGTCACAGGTTGATGAGTCGATGCTTACGGGTGAGTCGCACCCCGTTGCCAAGCAGCCAGGGAGTCTTGTGACGGCAGGCACGATCAATGGCACCGGTGCGCTTCATGTTATGGCCCAGCACATTGGTAATGATACAACGTTGTCGCATATTATGGAGCTGGTGCGCCAGGCTGAGCAGCGTCGGTCGCGAACGCAGGTGCTGGCGGACCGGGCAGCGGGCTATCTTTTCTATGCGGCGCTTGCTACTGCGCTGGTGACGGGCGTTGGTTGGGCGCTGGCTGGTGCATCGCTGGGTGAAGTGTTGCAACGAGTAGTAACGGTGTTGGTTGTCGCGTGCCCGCATGCCTTGGGCTTAGCAGTGCCGCTGGTTGTATCGATCTCGACTGGGCTTGCGGCCCAGCGCGGTATTGTGGTACGTGATCGCCGTGCCTTTGAGGCCGCGCGGCAAGTCGATGTGGTGTTATTTGACAAAACCGGTACACTGACGACTGGTCACCTGGCAGTAGTTGCAGTCCATGGTGGAGACGACGCGGCTATTCTGGGATTAGCGGCGGCAGCTGAGCATGAGGCAGAACACCCGATTGCAGCAGCAATTCGCCGCGCGGCAGCCGATCGCCATGTTGCGATACCTGCTGTGCATGATCTCCAAACGGTGCCAGGTTATGGCGTGCAGGCTGTGGTTGATGGCGTGCCGACGTTAGTTGGCAATGCGGCCTTTATGCAGCAGCATCAGGTTGATCGAGACGAGATAACGACGGACCATACAGTGGTTTATGTTGCCCAAGCTGGGCGTGTCTGTGGTGTAATTGAGCTTGGTGATGCGCCGCGCCCTGGTGCGGCAGCGGCAGTCGCAGCGCTTCAACGCCGCGGTATAACAGTTGCCATGGTAACAGGGGATGGTGTGAGGCCAGCCGACGCGATTGCTCGCCTCGTTGGTATCACTGAGGTTCACGCTGAGGTAACACCAGCTAAGAAGGCGGCGATTGTTATGGCGTACCAGCAGCAGGGGAAGCGAGTGTGCTTTGTTGGTGATGGCGTGAATGATGCACCAGCGCTGGCCCAGGCCGAGAGTGGTGTCGCGATTGGGACAGGGACCGATGTTGCTGCAGCGTCTGCTGGGATTATGTTGGTTGGTGATGATCCGCAGGCGGTTGTCCGGCTGATCACGCTGGCCCAAGCGACCTACCGCAAAATGGTGCAGAACCTCTGCTGGGGAGCGGGCTATAATGTGCTGATGCTTCCACTCGCAGCTGGGGTGCTTGCGCCAGTCGGGGTGGTTATTTCGCCCGCGATCGGTGCGGTGGTGATGTCGCTTTCGACGATCATTGTCGCAGCAAATGCACAGCTCCTGCGCCGTGCGGTGGTGTAAGCTATTAGCCCCGTTATTGACAGGTCTGGGCTGTCTATGTCATACTAGCGCGCAGTATGCTTTCATTCTTAGGGAA
Source organism: uncultured Candidatus Saccharibacteria bacterium (assembly GCA_938036845.1). Lineage (GTDB taxonomy): Bacteria > Patescibacteriota > Saccharimonadia > Saccharimonadales > Saccharimonadaceae > Saccharimonas. Next base: position 4,024 of record CALHWA010000142.1, read on the forward strand.
TTTTACCGCGTCGTTTCGGGTGGCGCTTGTGATGTGGCCATTTGCTGCACTTGTGTTGACATTGCCACTATTATTGGTACATTATATTCGCTTTCGCCGGGTGGCGTTTGGCCGGGTAGTCATGACGTATTTGGTAGTGCTTTATGGCTTGGCGCTAGCTGCCTTTACGCTTTACCCGATGCCAGATAACGCGGCGCGCTTTTGCGGGAGCCACCATATCCAACCGCAGCTTACACCACTGGCGTCGATCCTCGAGATTCCCCATGAGGGTGTGCGGGCGTTGTTACAGGTGGTACTCAATATTATTTTCTTTGTGCCATTAGGGGCGTTTTTACGGGCGATGTATCGGGTGCGCTGGTGGACGGTGGTGGCGATTGGCCTTATGACGTCGGTAGTGATTGAACTGACGCAGCTCACGGGGGTGTTTGGCGTGTATCCGTGTAGCTATCGGCTGTTTGATGTCGATGACTTGCTGCTCAATACGAGCGGGGCACTGCTGGGCTTTTGGCTAGGTTGGCTATTGCCAAATCTTCGCGATACGGAGCGTGGAGCAACGATGATTCGCCAGCCTGGCCTTGTGCGGCGTATCGTTGCCTTTGTTGTTGATATGACTGGAGTGGCGATTGGCTCAACAATTGTGATGGTGGCACTCACACTCTTCAATGTATTGCATTCACGGCAGTGGACTGAACAGATGCAGATGCTGACGCAGATCGTTCCGTATGGCTTTATTGCGCTCGTGCATGCCATCCTTCCGCTGGTGGCACAGGGAAGGACGCTCGGTGGCTGGCTAACGGGTATTTCGCTGGATGATCGGCCGCGAGGGTGGTTCCACCGCGTGGTATTCTATGCGGTGCGGCTGCTCTATATTGCGGTGCTGTCGATGGTGCATCTGCCGTTTGTGTCATTAATGACGCTGCTTGTCACGATCGTGCTATGGCGTCGGTATAAGCAGCTGCCTTATGTAGTGCTTGATAGGTACTGGCCAACGCGTCACACGCTAACCACTGATGACAAGTAATCTATACCACCTCATACTTTACGTATTCTGGCAAACGATATAGACTAGAAGGAGACAGGTAGCAGAAGCAAGGAGGCGATATGCGGACGGCAATGGTGAAAAGTGTGCTCAGTGTCATGATGATAGCAGTCGGATGCCAGCTGATGGCTCCAGTGCCAGCTCAGGCTGCGGAGCGGAGGACAATCTCGGTCTATGTCAGTGACGAGAATCTCCCAAAGGTGACTGACGACCATCTGAAGATGATCGATCGGCTCATTATTCATTTTGGGCGTATTGCAGCCGATGGGCGCGTGACACTTGATACACTGCCACACCTCAAGCAGGCAGCTACGTTGCAGCGGATTCGGGCGGTTAATCCGCGTATCTCCCTTATTCTCTCAATTGGTGGTGGTAATGATGCTGCGCGGAGTGAGTTCGATGCGATGGTGCGCCAGGCAAGC
>CALHWA010000143.1 GCA_938036845.1 uncultured Candidatus Saccharibacteria bacterium
ATACTATTCCTACGCTGTAGTGTATACGATATGGGCGGTGTTGTAAAGACTGGGGTGGGGTGCGAACAGAGTAGGGGGCGAAGGTCTGTATATTGACATTGTTATAATGGTGCATAATTTGGGTTGCAAGGTCGATATTTTCTGAGTTAGTTTGCTTTTGCTGCTGGGCTGCTTTGTGAAAGATGAGATAAATAGTGATAGTTTTAGCTCTGCACAGGGGTACGGCTATCCGCCAATAGTAGCCTGTGTAACGCTAGAAGGGAGTGCGCAATAGATACGATTTGATATGCAGGCAGCAAAAACTTGACCACTGTGCGATATTATGCTAATTTCGAACAAGACATGAACAGAGCGTGGCGAGTGGTTGCGCGGGCGAGGGGTTGTCTGCGGCAATATATGGGGTGGCTGGCACTACTAGTGACGGCACTCTTAGGGCTCACGCTTGCTACCTCTGCGCCAGTGTATGCTGCTGAGACGGCGCAGCGCCAGGGCGAGAACCTTATCTTTCGTCATAATACCTTCAAACCATACCGAGGGAGCGACAAAGGGGTGGCAGATCGCGGCTTGCCCGCTGGTGTGCACTTCTATGAGTATGAGCCGACGACCAACCGGCGCCAGACCATCATCTTCCCGGCTGGTAGTGACCCACTACGTGCCAAGGAGGCAACGTATGTGGAATATATCTTTGTTGAGCCAGATACGTATAACAAGATGGATGATGCCATCGCTATCTCCGTCTCGGGGCAGCAGGAGGCCACGCCACAAAATAATGGTGGCCAGAACAACCAAAATAATCAAAATAACGGTGGTCAAGCCGGGCAAAACGCTGGTAATAATCAGAACAACGCCAACGGCCAAAATGGCGGGAATAACGGCCAAGCGGCAAATAATAACAACAACCAACCCCAAGACAAACCCGCCGAGCAAGCAGATAAAGATGATGGCGCCACGACCAGCTGTAGTGGCACAGCGCTGGGGAGTATTGGCTGGATTGTCTGCCCGGTGAGTAACTTCATGGCGTGGATCACCGACCAGCTCTACCAGCAAGTGGCGCAGTACTTGGCGGTGCAGCCACTCCAATCTGGTAGTGATGGCACACTCTTTCGCTTTTGGGCGATCATGCGCGACTTGGCCAACATTGCCTTTATCATCGTCTCGCTCATCGTCATTTATTCGCAAGTTACTAGTGTTGGTATTAGCAATTATGGCATCAAGAAGATGTTTCCGCGCCTTGTCGTGTCAATTATCGTCGTTAATATGTCGTTTTGGCTATGTGCGGCAGCGATTGATATTTCGAATATATTGGGCTTTCAGCTGCAGCAGCTGTTTGTCAATATTGCCTCGACGGTCAATGGGGCGGATTATAACACGCTTAACAAAATTACGTGGCCCAATGTCATGAGCGCTTTGCTGACGGGTAGCGCTGGTGCGGTGGGTGCGGTGGTGGGAGTGAGTGCATTGGTGGGTGCGACCGATGGAGCACTGGCGATGGCCATCCCGCTGCTGGTCGGCGTGCTGCTGGCAGTCATCATTGCTGCAGTGATTATTGCGGCGCGTCAGGCGCTCATCACTATTCTTGTCATTGTCTCGCCGTTTGCTTTCTTATTGCATGTACTACCCAGTACAGAGAAGTATTTTGATAAGTGGAAGGATCTCTTTATGACGATGATGCTGATGTTTCCGCTGATGTCGATATTGTTTGGTGGGTCGCGCCTGGCAGGAGTGGCTATCCTGACGAATGGCAAGGATGCGAATAATCTCAACCTGATCATCCTCGGCTTGGCAGTGCAGGTGGTGCCACTGGTGCTAACGCCCTTTGTGGTGCGGATGAGCGGCTCGCTGCTGGGGCGGCTGGGTGCGATTATGAATGATCCACGGCGTGGCATTGTTGACCGAACGCGGACTTGGGCGCAGCAGCGGGCAGACCTGCGCAAGTCGCGCGTGCTGGCTGGTGATGCGCAGCGCAACTGGCTGGGCAATGCAGCGCGGCGGCGGGCCCTGAAGAAGCGCGCTATCCAGCAGCGAACCGATGCTTACACCAAGCGCTTTGAAACAATGGCCGACTTATCGGCGGTGGGGCGGAGCAATGATGAATATAACCGCTACACCGACTTGCGCGGCAAGGAGGGAGCAGCGCGGCGCGACCGAGCCTGGAATACTCGCCTCTTGCACGATGATGAGCTCAAGCAGCGAGCGCTCAATACCCAGCTCACCACTGATGAAGCCAAGAATGCTGCCCACAAACTGGATGCACTCTACGATGAGCTGAAGCTTGGCGGTGAGGTGCCGGCTGGCCTGAACCATGGTCTGGGGCGGCGTGCCTATGCCGCGGCCGAGGTGGGTGCGCTAACGGAGATCCGCAGTGCGATGGCGCAGCGCGAAGTGCGGGCGAAGATCGATCGTGAGCTCCTCGCCGATGGGGCAGTGGCCAATGCCGATGGTGTGGTGCTGCGTGATGGCGATGGCATTGCCTTGCGCCGCCGGATGGTCGATGGCCAGACGCTACAAGACTACGCCACAGGGGTGGGGCACAAGAACTTGATGGTGGCAGGCCAGACGGCACGACTGCGCAAGGAGTTTGGCGAGCATGTCGCGGCCGAAGACCAGCTGATGCGCCACTTCAAGCTCAACAGCAACCAATGGCAAGCTATGGCTGCCACTGGCGATACTGCCATCACCCTCACCGATGCTAGTGGCAACCAACACACCTTCCGGGCGGATAATGAATATGTGAAGGAGGCGGCCATCGAGCACCAATTCCGAGCTGGCTCGGCTGGCCAAAAGCGTGAGATCATCCGCGAGACCGGCCGCGAGATTGAATACGTGGCAGACGACGGCACAGTGCAGGTGCGTCAGGGGTACAACTACGATGCTCGCGCGACTGTCTCGGCTGAGGCGGTGGCCTCTGGGGTGGCGGGTGCGGTGCCGTTTGTTAATGACGTGACATATGATGCGATCTTGCGCGGCGAATACAACGGCGCAGCTGCTGAAAAGATGCACTCGCTGCGTCAGGTCTTTGAGGGGCGGCTCAAGGCAGAGAACTTCGCAGGGGCAAATGATGGCGCACTAGAGCTGATCTATAGCATCCCCGACTTGCCCGACTACCAGCAGATCAAGGACTCGTATCTTCGCACTCTCTCGCCCGAGAAGCGGGCTGCTATTGAGCCGACTTTTGACCAAGCTTATGCTGAGCGTCATCAAGCCCTTCGCCACGATGCTTACCGCATTCTCAACACTCCAGAGCTCCGCCGCAATACCAACGCTGCCAACCGTGCTGTGTATGAGCGGTATGCAGAGCGGCCACAGGGGTAGAATAATAAATAAGCAGAGGAATACTAGCGCGCGGCGTTTGCTTCTGCCATTGCTTTTTTATAAGATCTTCGAGACAGTTGGCCTGCCAGTGGTGCTGCCGCAACAACTCCCCCAAAGCCAGCTGCTATTGCTTTTGCTGCATTGCTTTGCTGGGTTGCAAGCCTCTCTTCGCGCGATGGCTGTGCGCCCAGACCGGCTACATCTGATGGGTCGACGGCAGTATCATCGGTTGTTTCGATGAAGACTTTTGGAGGAGTAAGGTGGTCGATGTCACCCGGATACTCGCAAATTACTAAGCACCCCATATATGAGGCAGCGAGTGATGCAGCCCCACCCAGTATCAATGCCATGCCACCCATTTCGCAGGCAACATCAAGTCGTGACAATCGGCGACTTCTCCGCTCGAAATACTCGGCACGAGCCCCATGGATCGCTCTTTGGGTTGCCTCATCCATAGCTGCTTCGTCTGGGCTAGAGCCACTGGTCGATAGCTCGGCTGGCGTCTGTGGGTAGGATTCAGTCATTGCTGGAGTAGGGAAGACTGCTGTTGGGTTGCTTTTGCTATCGGTAGAGTCAAAACGTGATGCTATAAAGGGTGGTAGCTCAGTCGCAAGATTGGTTGATGATTTTGGCAGTATGGCGGGCGGTTGGTTTCTCATGACCGAGGTCGATTCCTTGTGTTTGTCAGAAATTATTGTGAATGATAGTTTAATCATACGAGCTGACGGGGTAATTGTCAAGCGGCTGGGACTTGGATAGCACATACCTCGCATCAACTAACCATATGATGCGAGGTAGAGTGGTTACTGAGCTTGTATTGTGGACTAATAAGTCTATTCGTGTGTTGGCAGTGGCGTTGGGATTGCCGTAGCTAGGTCGGTGGCAGTGGCCTCTGGGCTCGGAGTGCCCGCGATGTTCTCTGGCGTTTTACCGGTACACTGGGGGTCGTTGGGGGAGACTGCAATATTACCACCACGGCCTCTACCTCTGTAGACAAGATTTTTACCATCGCATATCTTGGAAACAGGCGAGTCAGTATCGCCATCGGCCTTAAGCCCCTTGTCAGTGATCTCTGTCCACTCATTACCCTCAGTAGTGGCAGTAGCAGCAGGTGCTGGGTTTTCGCCGTTTGAGCAGCCTGCTACGCCAATCACGGCGGCTGGCATTAACGCTGCCACGGCCACTCCTTTTTTGATGGCTTGCAATACCGTGCTAGGTGCGGTTTTATCTTCGTAGGTGGAGGTAGTAGCTGAGAAGTATTCTCGCGTCATGGTTTGACCTTTCTGGTGTATTATGTGTCGATACTCTTAATAGTAGAAAGAGTACAGGGTTTTGTCAAGAGGATAGAGTTTGAATTTTATAACCCACCGGCCAAGCGGTGGGTTATGAGGCACGAAACAGAGGTAATGTGCCAGTTTTTTGCTGTAATAGACTAGCACGCTGTGCTGCTACTTGCGGGTAAAGATCTCGCGCAGGCTGAGCTTGCGGCTGTACTCGAGTGCGCCAAAGCGGAAGAGGCGCACGCCCATCATGATGGCGATGACGGCACAGACAGTCAGGATGCTAATGCTAATGGCGGCGTCTGTCGCACTGAGGTTGCCAATCGCATTGCGCAGCATGAGTGGGATGGGCGAGGTAAGTGGGAAGTAGGTGATGATCTTGCTTGGCAGCGCGTCTGGTGTGGAGACGAGCATGGCGGCGGCATAGAGCGGCGCAAAGAGCAGGATCATGATGGTAGCAAAGAAGCTCCCCGCTTCCTTAGCGGTTGGCACAGCAGCACCGATTGCCACCAACATGCCGGTGAAGAAGAGGAAGCTCGCGGCAAAGGCAAGGAAGCCTATCCCAATCCGCACGGGGTCGACTGCAATGTGCGAGAGGTCGACATCGGGCAGCTGCAGCTGGTCTTTGAAGAAGAGATAAGCAACAAGCACTGGCAAAATAACGAGCAACCCCTGAATAAACGCCAGGACGATGAGCGAAATAATCTTGCCGATGATGAGTGTGCGAGCGTGCACCGTGGTGAGGATCATCTCGATGACGCGGTTTTCCTTTTCCTCTGTTGTGCTGGTGAGCATTTGGTTGCCAAAGAAGCTAATGAGGAAGTAGAACAGCACCAAGAAAACCCCCGGTAGGATCATCTCGTTAATGGCGTTGTATTCTTTGCCATTTTTGTAGAC
>CALHWA010000144.1 GCA_938036845.1 uncultured Candidatus Saccharibacteria bacterium
CTTCGTCTTGCCAGCCTCCGGTGCGGTCACACCGTAGCCTTTGCGCTCGAGGAGCTCTTGGGCGGTTTGGAGCTCGGTGGCAACTTTGGCTTGCTCGTCGGCTTGCTTTTTCTTGGTGTTGTAGTCGGCCGTGGCTTGAGCAGTGGCATCGGCGACGTAGTCATCGAGTGTAAGCTCTTCTTTGGGTTGAGGACCAACGCGAGTGAGGCCGGCTGGGCCATAAGGGCCAAAACTCGCACGGCCGAGGTCGCGCTCGATCAGCTCGAGGCTGGAACTTGGCAATACCTGGAAGGGCTGGCCATTGTACGAGCCATTGACGGGCACGCGGCGGTGCTCTAGCTCAGAAAAGATACGCGATACCTCCAGCGCATGGCTAATGTAGTCGCGTGCACTGGTGCCTAGCTGTGCCTCACCAATCTCAACGGCGGTCACGTGCTGCAGCGCCTTTTGCAGGGTGGCAAGCTTGCTCTTGGTTGTATCGAGCTCGCTCTGCGCGGTTGCTGACGTGGTGCGCTCAGTGTCGTCGGCAGGCTTTTGCCGGTAGGCGCTGCTATCGCGGATGGCAGGGTCAGACTGGCGCGTGGTTTGTCTACGGGCTGCTTGGGCTGGCCATGGCAGGCCAGCTGCTTCTGGTTTTGGCATTGTGTTTCCTCCTCACCTCATTGGTATAACACTTATACTTATATATGATACTACAAATCGCCCCATTGTCATAATTGTGATATCGCTCATGCTTTTATAAAATAGGCTCATCTGAGGTAGGAAAAATAAAGTGAGTGGAGAGAATTTGAAAGGCAACAAAGAGGAGGAGGGAGCTAGAGCGAGGGCACACCAGGGAAAGGCCCACAAATCCGCTATATCCATCGGTTCTACGCTATACTATAAGATAAGTACAGTAACAAGGAGAATATGATGGACAAAACAACAAACGGTGTGGCCGCATACTATTCGCGGTTTGGCTCGTGGGCTGGCTACAACATGGTGCTGGGCCGATCGCAACATGCTGGCTATTGGACGAGCGAGACGAAGAATGAGCAGCAAGCTCAGGCGAACTTCTTGCGGATGTTTGCCAAGGAGCTGCAACTTAAGCCGACCGACCGTGTGCTCGATGCCGGCTCGGGCCAGGGCGTGATGGCGCGATACCTCGTCCAGGCCAATGGGGGGGGTGAGGTAATAGGTATTACCATCACGCCACGAGAGGTTAGGATATCTGAGAAGTTGTCGCGGCATATGACTCCTGCGCCGCGCTTTGTACTGGGCGATTATTCGCACACCGACTTCCCAGACGAGTATTTCGATGTGGTGTATGTGAATGAGACACTGTCGCACGCCAAGGATATGCGGGCCACGATGCAGGAGTTTTATCGCATCCTCAAGCCGGGTGGACGTGTGGTCTTTGCCGATTATGAGGTCGATGCGCGCCATATG
>CALHWA010000145.1 GCA_938036845.1 uncultured Candidatus Saccharibacteria bacterium
CGCGCCGCAGACGCCCATCAGCCCAGCCTGAGTGCAATCCTGCACGACGCACGGGTGGCCGCCGGTCTCAGCGTGAGGCAAGCTTCTGCCGCATCCGGCCTATCCATCGGCTTCATCTCCATGCTGGAGCAGGGCAAGGTGCAGGACATCAGCCTACAGCGCCTCGGCCGCCTGGTCACTGCCTACGACCTCGAGCCACTCGACGTCATCGAGGCCGCCGGCTACGCACCACCGGCCGACCTGCCACCATTTCTGACGTATCTGCGCACGCACTACCGCCATATGCCCAGCCAGGCGCAGCAGGAACTAGTCGCCGCCTTCGAGCGGATCGCCAAGAAATATGACCTAACGCCACACCACGCCGGGCCGGCTCCCGGCCAGGATGAGACGACGGATTCCACACCGCGTCGCCACACCTGACAATTCATCAAACGAAAGGAGGCATTTTATGAACACCACGCAAAACTCTGTCCTGGGTAGCCTCCGAGCCCTCATTCCACGCACGCGCTGCCGCTTCGGCCAGTCGCTTACCGTGGCCGAGCGGCAGGCTGCCACACTGACGCGCTACCTCACCAGCAGCCCAGGGCAACCCAGCACACCGGCCGACGAGCGGGTCGCTGCCTTGCCGCACATTCGAGTGGTGCGCGAGCCCCTGCCGGTGCCGAGCTTCAGCCGCTGGAACGGCCACGACTGGATCATCTGCCTCAACTGCCGCCAGCCAGCGCCGCGCAGCCGCCTGGCACTGTTGCACGAGTTCAAGCACATCATCGACTACGGCTACACCCGCCGCCTCTACACCGGTACCGCGCGCTGCAGCGCCACCCAGCAAGCCGAGCAGGCCGCCGACCACTTCGCTGCCTACAGCCTGGTGCCGCCGCGGGCCCTCCAGCGCGCCTGGCGTCGCGGCATCCGCCATCCGGCCGCGTTGGCCAGGCACTTCCAGGTGCCCACCGCCACCGTCCTGATCCGCCTCGTCCAGAGCCGTCTGGCCGCTCGCGATGACACACCAAGCGCAGCAGCCCACGCCCCGCCGAAGCATTCCACACCACCCAACACCACACGCCCACACCACTCGACGAGGAGCCACTAGCCATGGACGCCACCCAGAGCCCCAAGACCGCCGTGCTCTACCTGCGCGTCTCGACTGCCTCCCAGGTCAACACCGACTACGACCCCGAGGGCCTATCCATCCCCACCCAGCGCAAAATCTGCCTGGCCAAGGCCAAGCAGCTCGGCATCACCATCGTCGACGAGTACGTCGAGCTAGGGCGCAGCGGCACCAAGACGGTCAACCGCCCCGAGTTCCAGGCCATGCTCGAGCGCCTCCACACGCGTGGCGACGTCGACTGCGTCATAGTCTACAAGCTCTCCCGCCTCAACCGCAGCCGCTTCGACGACGCCGTCACCATGATGGAGCTGCGCAAGGCTAACGTCACCCTCATCTCCGCCACCGAGAACATCGACGAAACCCCTGAGGGTCAGCTCGTTCACGGCATGCTGGCCGCCGTCAACGAGTACCGCAGCGCCGCCGACGGAGCCGACATTCGCATCAAGCTGCTGCGCAAGATCGAGCAGGGTGGCACCATCGGCCCCGCGCCCCTGGGCTACCTCAACATCATCGAGACCATCGAGGGCCGCCGCATCAACACCATCGGGCTCGACCCCGAGCGGGCACCCCTGATCCGCAAAGCCTTCGAGCTCTACGCCACCGGCGACTACTCCTGCGAGCACCTCCAGCAGAAGCTGACCGACCTGGGCCTGACCACTCGGCCATCCGCCAAGCGCCCCACGCCCAAACCCCTCGCCGTCTCCACCATCCACCGCTTCCTGGCCGATCCGTACTACAC
>CALHWA010000146.1 GCA_938036845.1 uncultured Candidatus Saccharibacteria bacterium
CAAAGCGCCATAATACAAGAGGAAAGGAAAGTATCTATGTGTGGAATAGTTGGATATATCGGAACGCGGCCAGCGCAGGGTGTGCTGCTGACGGAGCTCAAGCGTCTTGAATATCGCGGATATGATAGTGCTGGTATCGTCACGCTTGATAAAGATACTGCGCCAACACTCCTCCGAACAAAGGGTAAGGTGGCTGCGCTGAATGAGCTAACAGCTCGCCACAAGACGACTGATACGGTTGGTATTGTTCACACTCGCTGGGCCACCCATGGTGCACCCAGCAAACGCAACGCTCATCCGCATCAAGTGGGGCAGATCTACGTTGTACATAACGGTATTATCGAGAACTATCAGGCGCTCAAGACGATGCTTGCAGCGCATGAGTATGAATTTAAGAGTGATACTGATACTGAGGTGTTGACGGCGCTCATCGACTACCTACACAAGCAAGCACCAGACCTCTTGGCAGCAGTGCGAGGTGCGCTCAAAATGGTGGTGGGTACGTACGGCTTGGCGGTCGTCCAAGCAGATAACCCTGACGAAATCATTGTGGCACGCAAGGGTAGTCCACTCATTGTTGGGCTGGGCGACGGCGAAACGTACATTGCCAGTGATGCATCGGCCTTGGTGGGATATACCAACCAAGTGGTCTATCTCCATGATGGTGAAGTAGGGCGCTGCACCCGCACTGGTCTCGAGCTTCAAACAACTGATTCGCAAGTGGTCGATGTGCAAGTAGAGACGCTAGAGATGGATTTGCAAGCTATTCAAAAACAGGGGTATGACCACTTTCTCCTCAAAGAAATATTTGAGCAGCCGACCAGCCTTGCGGCAACGCTGGCTGGGCGAGTGATTGCCGCGCAGCGCTATGCCCGGCTAGGCGGTATAGGCTTAAGTGATGCTGAATTGCGGCAGATCAAGCATGTGATGATTGTCGGCTGTGGCACGGCGTATTTTGCGGGAATGCAGGCTAGTTATTTTATTGAGCAACTAACTGATGATGTGACAGTGAGTGTGGAGATTGCTAGTGAGCTACGCTACCGAGCATATAACATCCCCGAGCATACCGTTGCGCTCATTGTGAGTCAGAGTGGTGAGACGGCCGATACATTGGCCTGTCTGACGGAACTCAAGCGACGGGGTGTGACGTGCCTTGGTGTCGTTAATGCAGTGGGGAGCACGATTGCACGCGAAGTTGACGGTGGGGTATATGTACATGTAGGGGCGGAGATCAGTGTGGCCAGCACCAAGGCCTTTACCTCGCAAGTGGCAGCGATGACGATCTTTGGCCTGATGCTCGCAGCAGCCAAGGGGACAAACCCACGGCTGATGGGTGAGTTTATTAATGAGCTTGAGATGCTACCAGCCGAGATTGAAAAGACGCTGGCTAAGCAAGCTGATAGCGTCAAAAACATCGCACATAATTATGCCCACTATAATCATGCGCTCTATATTGGTCGCGACACACTCTACCCAGCTGCACTTGAGGGCGCACTCAAGCTTAAGGAGGTAAGCTACATTCATGCTGAAGCCTATGCAGCAGGTGAGCTCAAGCACGGGCCAATTGCCCTGATCGACGATCATTTCTTCGAAGTGTGTTATTTGCAAGACAACTGGCTGTACGAAAAATCGCAGAGTAATTTGATCGAGATGAATGCACGTGGTGCTCATGCAATTGTTATTACCGATACGGATAAACGCGTCCCTGCCGAGACGGTGGTGCGCGTCGCGACTAAGCTGAAGCATCTCACACCAGTTTTGTTCAATGTGATATCACAGCTTTTTGCTTACTATATGGCAGTGGAGCGGGGGCACGATGTCGACCAGCCGCGCAATCTTGCCAAAAGTGTGACAGTAGAGTAGGGTATAGGTAAAATCTCTCCTTTGCGCTACACTGATACTATGAGTAAACAACCCAAAATTGCCATTGTCTGCGACTTCTTGACAACAATGGGTGGTGCTGAGAATGTCGTGTTGGCCATGCACGAAGCTTTTCCGGATGCACCGATCTATACCGCAATGTATAATGAGGACAAAATGCCAGCCTTTGCTGAGCTTGATGTTCGGCCGTCGTTTTTGCAAAAAATCCCGCGCAAGGTGCGCACGTATTATAAGCTGTTTCCAACACTGGCTGTTAAAGCGATGCGGCGACTTGATTTGCGTGAGTTTGATATCATCCTCACCAGTTCATACATGCATGGTCACCAAGTAAGAAAGACGCGGCCCGATCAGGTTATTATCAACTATTGTCACACACCACCACGATACTACTGGAGCCACTACAACGAGTATCGGCGCGACCCTGGCTATGGTAATCTTAATCCGCTCATCCGCACACTTATGCCGCTCATGGTGCCACACCAGCGCAAGCTAGACCTCCAAGCCGCTCGGCAAGTTGATGTTTTCTTGGCAAACTCTACCGAGACGCAACAGCGCATTAAAAAATATTACAATCGAAATAGTATAGTTATTCATCCACCGGTAGATATAAGTCGGTTTACGCCTGCTACCAAGCGGGGTGATCATTATGTGACGATTGGCCGGCAGTTGCCATACAAGCGGTACGACTTGGCAGTCACAGCAGCAACGAAACTTGGCAAGAAGCTGATCGTCTTTGGTAATGGTCCTGCGCACAGTAGGCTTGTTGACCTGGCTGGTCCAACGGTTGAGTTCCGCACCGATCGATTCGGCGATGCGAGCGATGCCGAATATGAGAAGGCTATTACGACAGCGCGTGGTTTTATCTATCCAGCAGAGGAGGACTTTGGGATTGTCAGTGTTGAAGCGCTAGCGGCTGGCGCGCCCGTGATTGGCCTGGCGCGTGGCGGGACAACAGATATCGTGACGTCACCCGAAGTGGGTGTGCTATTTGACCGACAGACGAGCATCAGTGTTGCTAAGGCAATTGAGCAAGCCGAGAAACGAACCTTTGATCCAACGATCTTACGCCGCACCGCACAGCGTTTTGACAAGACGCTATTTCTAACCAAGCTACGCAAGGTAGTGCGTGACCAGATGATACAGTAGTACAGTTTGTGACTTAACTAGAGGATACCTATCGAGGTTACCCGCTTACACGGGCCTCACAATGACATAGTGTCATGTGTTATTTTGCACCTGTCTTGCGTAGCACTACACCAATCGTCTTGAATAGAATCTTGATATCTAGCCAGAAGCTCCAGTTTTGGGCATAAAATAGCTCAAGCTCGATCCGCTCATCGAAGCTCAGATTTGAGCGCCCAGATACCTGCCATAGGCCCGTCACCCCTGACTTCACGCTGTGCAAGAGTGCCGTGCGGGCTGAACTAAACTTCACTTCTTGGGGTAGAATTGGCCGCGGCCCAACCAAGCTCAAATCACCACGAAAGACGTTGAAAATCTGAGGTAATTCGTCGAGTGATGTTGCCCGCAAAAAATTGCCAAAGCGAGTGATGCGCGGGTCGTGTTCGACCTTGCGGTTTTTTTCATACTCTTCAGCCAGGTCGTCGCGACCCATTGCACGGAATTCATCAGCCGCGTCTTGCTTGCCATATTGTGCACCCATACTACGGAACTTAATGAGCTGGATTGGCTCGGAGTAGCGACTGAGGCGCTTTGAGATATAAAATGCTGGCCCAGGGTTAAAAATCTTTTGCATAATGATAAGGAGTACAAAAAGCGGGGCAAGGACGATGAGCAGTATGCCGGAAATAATCGTGTCGAAAATCCGCTTTGCGATTTCTCCCCAGCCAATGAGTGGTGTTTGACTAACGGTAATCATTGGGTAGCCAAGAAAAACATCGATGGTGTTTTTGCCAGTATAAAATTCTGGCTCGCCAGGGATGAAGTTGTATTGGATATGGTTGACCTGTGCGGCACCAAGTACTTTTTGATTCTTTTCTTCGTTTTCGTAGAGGTTGGTTTGGATAATGGTGTCGATCTTGAGCTCTTTGATCTGCGCCAGGGCGGGGTCGAGTGATGCAAAATGAACAACATCGAGCCCAGGTGGTACGAAGCGCTTGGGGCCAGCCATTGCCACAACACGAAAACCTGACTTGTAGGTGGTTGAGATCGACTCAGCGATGTCTCGCGTTGCTAGCGATGTCCCAATCACCATCACACGGTTCACGCCATGGTTGTACTGGAAGAGCCAACTCCGTGTCAGACGAAACAACTCGCGCACTGTGCCAATTGCCAAAAACGAACCAAGAAAGACATACATCGCCACCAAGCGGGCCGGAAAGATATACATTCGTGTGCCGTACTCCCAGCCAATCACGAGCAGAATGCCCATGAATGTACCGAGCAACAGCCGCCCCCATTCGACGAGTCGCCGGCTATAGACGCTCGCGCTATAGAGCCCAAGCGAGGCATAGAGAATAATCCACACTGGTGCAATGACGACGAAGCCGAGCAAGTAATCGCTGGCATAGACAGTATGGAGCAAATCACGGTGATCGATTTGCGTGCGGACATAGTATGCGATGAAAAACACCGCCATCAGCACAACAAAATCGAGGCCGATGAGAATGAGACTATAAAATTTCGTATTTTTTGACGGCATAACAACTGTTACTATAACACTTTTTACCGAAAGTTTGCTACACTAGAAAGAGATGAAGCGGTTATTGCGAGAAAAGATACCGGCTTGGTTTTTGTGTACGATATTTTTCGGACTGGCTATCCATGCGCCGCTGACGGTATGGGTGGGTGCTCATTGGCCAGATTATGCGCTCTTTGTCAAGGCATGGAAGGAAGTCTTGCTTCTTGTTGTCTTGCTTCTTGTTGTTATCGATGTGACGCTACGTCGACAGTGGCAGCGTTGGCTGAGTGATCGCATTATTCAGCTTGCGCTCGCCTTTGCGCTGTGGCACGGCGTGGTGGCGCTGCTTGTGTCAACGTCTGGTTTGGCATTGCTATCAGGTTTGTTGATTGATCTGCGTTTTGTGGCGCTTGGTGTGGCAGTCTATGTGTTTGTGAGTAATTATCCGCAGTATCGGCGCTGGTTGCTGCGTATGCTTGGTGCGGGTGCAGTCATCGTGATTGGCTTTGCAGCAGCGCAGCTTGTCCTGCCGCGTGATGTGTTGGTGCCGCTTGGCTATGGGTCAACGACGATCGAGCCTTACCAAACAGTCGACTCCAATAGCGCCTATGTCCGCATTAATAGCACGCTGCGTGGGCCAAACCCACTTGGGGCGTATGCAAGTACCGTCCTGACACTTATCGTGGCGTATGGCGCATTACAATGGCGGCGTATCTCGCATATGCGGCGTTGGGTGCTTGGTGGTATGGCACTGCTAGCGGCGCTTGCCGTGTGGCAGAGCTATTCGCGAAGTGCGCTGCTCGCGGTGGCGGTTGGCGTTGGCATTGTTGCGATTGTCAGGGCATGGCGGTCACAGGCATCTCGGCGTGTTGTGCTGTGGGGTGTTGGCGCAGTACTTGGCTGTGGGGCGATTGTTGGTAGTATTGGCTACGCTATGGATCCACACTTTCTTGATAATGTTATCTTGCATAACGACCCAACGCATGGCCCGACCCAAACATCCGACAGCGACCGAATCACTTCGTTGCAAGCTGGCCTAGCGCGCGCTCTGCAGCAACCACTTGGCACTGGCGTAGGAAGTACTGGCTCGGCATCGCTTCTTGGCAATGGGCAGAGCTTGATTATCGAAAACCATTATTTGTTCGTTGCTCACGAAATTGGCTGGATTGGATTACTATTATTAGTTGCATTAACCACTGGTGTACTGGTAAAATTATGGCATCGCCGGTCGTATTGGCTGGCTTTCGGTAGTTTTGCTGGCGGAATCGGCCTAACTGTGATAGGATTGTTCTTACCAGTTTTTGTTGACGACACTGTGTCGATGCTCTGGTGGGGGCTGGCAGCACTAGCGATAACGGAGGATGGATTATGACAAGCCCAACGCGAAAACAACGTGAATTATTGACATTTATAGACACATTTATCAAGAGTAATGGTTACGGCCCAAGCTACCGCGAGATTATGCGTGCCTTCGACTATAAGTCGGTCAGTACGGTAGCAGCACATGTCAACGGCCTGATTGTTCGTGGATTTTTGGTCAAAAAGGATAACTCAGCGCGTAGCTTGCAAGTGGTACCACCCACCCAGAATGTTGCGGATGTTGTGGTGGCACCAGTCGAGCAGGTGATTCGTGCAAAAATAAGCGCATTAGAGCAGCAGGATAACGCCGCTGATGATATTGCGGTTTTGCAGCGCGCACTAGAAATTTTGCAGAGCGACCAATCGTCATAGATGATATAATATCTACATGATGTACACTCCTCCGCGCGCGCAGCGTCCGTACCCCCGACGCCGCAAGGCAACTATTGCCGAAAAACTCCGTTTCGCCGATTGGCGTGTGCCAGTGCTGCGTATTCGCTGGACACGGCGCAAAACATATATCACCATTGGTATTATTCTTGGGCTCAATGTGCTGTTCCAGCTGGTGTATCCGAGTGATCGATTGCTGCCAAATGCGCGGATCGATGGTGTGTCGCTTGGTTGGCAGACAATGTCAGAAGCCACAGATACGCTTAATCAGGCGTACCAAGAACACTCCGTAAAGCTAGTGGGTGATGGCACAACCATTGCCTCGCCGACGATTGAGCAACTTGCTATTACAGTAGATAACACCGACCGGCTTGCGCAGGCGCAGTATCCCTTGCTATGGCGAATTATGCCGTTGTCGTCGTTCTGGTGGCAGCCAGATGTGCCAAGCTCGCCAAAATTAACGACTACGACGCGTACCGAGCAATATATTACTCAGACGATCATGCCAGTCTGTAAGCGTGCACCAGTCGATGCGAGCCTCAAGGTCGAACATGGCAAATTGGTGGTTAATCAAGCGCGGCGTGGTGGTGAGTGTCAGCGTGATGCGGTATCGCATAGCATTGGTGCAATTAGCCCACGTCTTGTGCAGGGCACAGCCGTCGAGATTCCAATGCGTGGCATTGCCCCTGCCATTACAACTGATGCAGCGAATGCACTCGAGCAAAAAATCACGAAAGTTATTGGCAAAGGTGTTGCGCTGAAGGTAAATGACGAGACGGTAACATTGCCAGCGAATGAAGTTATTCAGTGGGTTATTGCTCAGCCAAAGGATAAGACGTTAGTGGCGAGTATTAGTGCATCACAGGCCTCCGGCTATCTCACGAAGCATGTTACGCCAAAGGTGAATATTGACTCAGGCACCACAAAGGTTGCCACATACGATCTCACTGAAACGTCACGCACAGATGGCAAGCCAGGGCGCACGCTCGATATTGACGCAACTGCCCAGCAGCTCACGGAATTCATTAATCAGACACGCCCACAGCCAGCCGCAGTAACGAAGACGGTGCCAGCCAAGGTAGAATATGACCGCAATTATAGCTCGACCGAAGACGGGCTTAACGCTCTTCTCAAGCACTATGCCGAGGATCACCCCGGGACGTATGGTGTCTCATTCTTAGAAATTGATGGCAAGAAGCGCAATGCCAGCTACAATGGCAACAAGCAATTTGTCACCGCCAGTACATACAAACTATTTGTTGGTTATAGCGTGCTTCGGCGCGAGCAGCTGGCAGGCTGGCGCTGGGAGGACAACCAAGTTTGCTTCAATAAGATGATTAGCCAGAGCGACAACCCATGCGCAGAGAACTACCTTAAGGTCATTGGTTATGATGTTGTGACAAAGGATGCCAATGACATTGGATTCAAAGACACGACCTTTGCCAAGTCTGGCGGGCCATACACCACAGCAAATGACCTTGCACGCTTTATGGTAATGCTTGATGCGGGGCAGAACTTTAGCAGTGCCAACCGCGACCGATTTCTCTCTGCGCTTAAAGCCAATGTATATCGCAAGGGCATTCCTGCTGGCACGAATGGCACGGTGGCAAATAAGGTTGGATTCTTGAATGGTCTCCTGCACGACGCAGCGATTGTCTATGACTCAAACGGCAAATATGTACTTGCCATCATGACAGATGGCAGTAGTTGGAACAATATCGCTGAGCTAACTAAGCGGATCGAACAATTCCGCAGCCAGCCATAGCACAAAATACCTATTTTGCGGCGTGACTCTTGACGAACCACCCCTTCAACCGGTATACTTACAGAGTAATCCGGAGTAGCTCAGTGGTAGAGCGGGTCGCTGTTAACGATTAGGTCGCTGGTTCGAGCCCAGTCTCCGGAGCCACGATGTATGATAAAGACCGATGAAGATCGGTCTTATTTTATTGAGTTTATATCCTACCTGATTTGCAGAATTCAAATACCAAGAGGCAAAAATTCCAACAGCAGATGAGTCAGCTTATACCTATAGTGCAAGCTCAACGACGACTGGGTAGTGGTCCGACGCTCGGTCTGATAGTGGTGTTTTGACAACATTGTATGAGGTTAATGCAGGCTGCAGATCCTTCGAAACAAAAATATAGTCAAGCCGGCTGGTTGGGTGATCAGGGTGTGGCGGCAGTGGTGTTGGAGCCGTCGAGGTTGCGTGTTGTTGCAAAGCAGCTGCTGTATCGACAAGGCCTGCCTGTGCCATAAAACGAGTGACATCATGAACAATTGCGCCATCACGAGTAAATTTGCGCGTCAAGTTTGCATCGAAAGAATCTACCATATCAGGCGGATATGTATCATAAAACGAGAGTGAATTGCAATCACCCATAACAACAGTATGAGTGCTATTCTCACCAATATGGTTGATAAGCCGGTGCACCTCTTGCAGCCGGTCAGCTTCGCATCGTGGTGAGAGATGAAGGCTACCAATGGAGAAAACACAATTATCGACTTGAACGCGGCTTACTAAGAGTGATCGACTACACGGGTAGAGCAATGTTGCATCCAGGATAGGATATTTTGATAGCAACGCTGTATGGTACCACGACCCATCGCCGCAGAGTGCAAGGTGAGTATAGGGCATAGCGGTTTGTTCTGAGACGTATGCAAGGCGTTTTCTTGTGTCGTTCTCGAAGCCGTTTGCTTCGTTAAGCGTCAAGATATCCGGCTTTGCTTCGTTGATAACTGCAATAACGTCATCGATCGTTGTCTCGGCACCATTGTAGATGTTGTATGTCATGAATGTTAATTTCATATGAAGAGAACTCCTTCCATTACTGATTAATTTAATCAATGATTTACAGCTTGGTATAACCGCTCAGCCTGCATCATTACCACACTAGCGGTCGAAGGGCGGATATTCATAAAGATACGCCATGGGTTATGGGCTGAAGTTGCATTAGCTCGTGGGAGAGCGAGTGGCTGCAAGCCGTGCTTGCCCGTTAGTGCGGCGATCCACGCCAGGGGTGTCTTGCCATAAAGCCCTTCTTCGCTCGCAGAGCCGTCCATGCGCCACGCAGCATAGGTTTGAGTAATGGTGGTAGTATCGTCTGGCTGGAGAATATAGCGCTGGGCATTGCTACGGGCAAGCATATCATTGGCGTATGGAGGGGTATCCACACCAGGTGCAACGATAGCCGTAAAGACATTGAGTGGTGTGCCGTCTGCCTCTGCCGCGGCGTTAACCATATGGAGAGCAGCGAGTACAGCATAATCTTGATCAGGTGATGAGGTTGTGGGGTCGATGGCAGTATTGGCGCGGTAGAGTACATCACCACCAGTATCAATGCCACAAATCGCATCAGCTCCCGTCTCGCGGATGAGGAGCTGTAGGTCGTGGGCAATCTGCTCCGGCTCAATCGAATTGAGCAGATAAACTGGTGCGATTGTTTCATCTTTGGCGATAATATCCTCGAGGAAGCGCCAGTCGCCAACTTTGGTCGTTTCCTCTGTGATTTCTACTGTTGCGTCACTAATATGTCGGCCAGTATGAGCAAGCTGTTTGTTGTTATCGGCAGCAAAGTTGCGTACTGACACAATGGCTGTAGGCTGCACAGCATGGTGCTGCTGATGAAGCTTGCTCAGCATAGCGGCCTGAATACCATCCGAGCCACCACCCATCCCAAGGTAGATAATCCGCTTGCCACGGAGCTGTTCAGAGTCAAACGCCGGGAGTGAATCAATAGCAAGCTCAGGTGTGTCCTGATATGTTGACACAAGCATCTCACCGCTGTGGTGGAAGCGCAGCTCAGCGTGGCGTGGATCGAGCGTGCCTTGGTTGGCGGCTTGGGCGATGGTGCTGAGGTCTGCCGTGACGATGCCCGTCTCGTCTGCTTTGCGCGCTGCTTTGTCGGCAATGTGTGCCTCTTGCAAGACATGAGCAAAGTAGGTAAGTGCTGTGCTGAGGTTATGATGTTTCTCGAGCCCCTTCAGTAAAGCTGGGCCATAATAAGGCAAAGTAGCGCGCTGATGAATACCATCATTGCCAAGCTCTTGAGCAAGGATAGCTTGCACAGGGCCAGGCAGCGTATCTAGCGCATTGGTCAGTTGCTGATACTCCTCTGGTGTATCGTAGCGTAGCATACACGCAAGGCGCACCGTGTGGATGTATGCTTGGCTGTTGATGAGCTGCTCAATAGCATCGTTATCAAGGCCAAAGCGCTGTGCTCGCCGAGCGAGGTAGTGAGCGTAGCGTGTGTCGTCGGTTGGGAGGGTGCTGTCGGTTAAGACGTCGCAGGCTGCTGCCATTTGGTTGTACAGAGGAGAAGTGAGAAGTAGAGAGCTCTCAGCATTAACGTGGCCCAGCGCACCAGCAATATCAAACAGCGTGTGCATGATATAGAGCGAACGCACTGGCTCGGTGCTCTCCGCAAAGCCTGCCAGCGCTGCCGCTGGTGCTTCGGCTTGGATAAACTGGCCAAGATTGAGTTCTGTGTTGATGACATCGCGAATGATTGCTTGATCTGCTTCGCTGAGCTGGCTGAATGTCGGTAATAACTCTGTGCGCTTTGCAGCGTAATCTGACCTGAGCAAGCGGCGCAACACTTCGTCATGATCGACCGAATCAGCGGCATCCTCACCCATCACGGCACTCGCAAGCGTTTGGTTCTTGCCCAAATCGTGAATAAGCATAATATAGCGCATCACATTAGCACTATGCTCACCAGGCAAGTTGCTTGCAACCCACTGATGAAATTCTTCAAATTCTTCGCGTGTGAGGCGATTGGCGTCGCTCTGGTCAGCGGTCAGTTTGTGATAATTTTCATCGCCGCCATAATATAGATAGTCCATAACATTGAGCGAGCAGACAGTTCGTTGATATTCTGCGCGCTGATTGGCTGCTTCGTCTGCTCCTTGTGACTCTGGCGAGGCTTTGATATTGTCGCCGATCAGCAGTTTCGCCTCAGGTAGCTGCAGGACGTCAAGCTGCTGCTCCAGATCGAGTGGACTTGAAGAGAGAGAGGTGTTAGGGGAAGTAAATGATTGTTGCATAGCATTAGTGTAGAGGATTACACAGCAGAATGGTAGCATGAGCGATTTACGGCAAACCTATTGCTTATACTGAGAATATGACTCACCAGCGCTGAGTGGATGGCCAAATAGGTTCTTGACCGTGACAAATCTGTACCCTTGCTTTTGCAATGCATCGAGGATGCATGGCACGGCATCGACGCTGGTTTTGTGGATATCGTGCATGAGAATAATCGCACCAGGTGCGGCATTGGCAACGGCACGACTGCAGACAATTGCTGCATCATGATCGGCCCAATCGCGTGTATCGATTGACCACATAATGGCTGGCATAGTAAGCTGCTGGAGCTGCGCACGCACCTTGTCATTCATGCCACCATATGGTGGACGGACCATTGTTGGCGTCACGCCAGTAGCTGCAGCAACGGCGCTGTTTGTACTCTCAATCTCTTGGCGGATAACAGCTTCGTCGCGCTTAGGAAGGAGTGGATGATTCCACGTGTGGTTGCCTATTTGGTGTTTGCGTTGAACTGCTTGCTGGAGCGCGATACTGTATGGTGCAACATTTCGCCCCACCACAAAGAAGGTTGCCTTAGCATGATAGCGATCAAGATGCTCGAGTAGTGTTTGCGTGTATAGCCCAGGCCCATCGTCGAAGGTGAGTGCAATACAGCGATAACGCACGCAGTCGGTTGTTGATGACAATGCTGACGGTGGAATATCAAAAAGTTTCTTGGTGGTTGGGTTTTGGACAAAATGGCTGAGCTGCTTGATTGGCAATTTCAGGCTAATGATTCCATCTACACCAATACCAAGCGAGCGTTTATCGAAGAGAAAGCCAATTGTTTTTCGGTCATACACCAAAAAGTTTGTAATTGACTCTGGCGTAATAACCTCCGCTACTTTTGCTGGCTGGGCATGCGGGTAGCGCTGCTGCACCTGTTTACGTAGAGCAATAACAAGCTCATTTGTCCCTGCGATTGATGTATCAACGAGGGCAGACGATGTAATTGGCTGGCCGCTCATTTTATCGAATGTCCAGTAGTGAACCGTGTTGGTTGGTAGAGCGTGAGGTATAGTAGTACGGATAAACACAGCGAGAGAAATCGTCGTGTCATCTTGGTGAATAATGCGATAGGTAATGGTGCTGCTGCGAGCTGCTATAGTAGTTGGAAGTGTTTGTTGAGATGGAATAGCACTATCGATGATTGTGGCAACCGTTTTGTCTATGTTGGCAATACCTGTTTGTGGATAGGTAATGATTGTTTGGTGTGATGCCGATTGATTCCTGATGATACGTGAGCGAATAGCACTATGGGAGGATAGCGTATAAGTATGTGTTGTTGACGGTGGTATATGTGTGGTGTGTGATGATTTTTGTGATTGTTGGCCATACCAAAGGGAGCAGATTAATAAACTAGTAATAATAAGACAGAGCCATGTATAAAAAAAGTTGCGGAGTTTTACATGTGTTACATTATTTTCAACACTTGAATAAATTTGAGTATCTATTTTTCCCATCTTATGGAACATAGCTATATTGTAGCGCGAACCGAGGTAAGAACAAAATTGAATAATGAGAGTCCAAGCCAAAAGTCATAATATAATAGAATAGATATTACTCTCTGTTCATTGTAAAATACCCTAAGGGGGTATTTTACAATGAACAAATAATAAACATCATTCATAAATAAAGAAGAATCGTTATACCACATA
>CALHWA010000147.1 GCA_938036845.1 uncultured Candidatus Saccharibacteria bacterium
AGGCACAGCGCTACCAACAGATCAATGCTCAGTGGGATGATGAGTGGGGCGAGCATCATACTGCGGTACTGGATGGCTTTGTTGCTCATGTCTTTCAACACGAGGCTGACCACTGTCAAGGCGTACTTTTCTTTGACCGGGTGGCAGATACGACGACGTACATGACGGCAGCAGAGTATCGCAAGCGTGTTGTGGGGCGGTAGTTGCATTTAAGCTTCGCTCACTTCCCTCAAGATTAGTAATTATTGATTATTCGCCAAAAACGATTGCTTAACTTGCTGGTAGGCGTCACGGAATGGCACGCCTTTTTCCACCAATTCATTGATTTTGGCAACAGTATAGAGCTCATCGGTCATCGCCTCAGCCAATTGCTTAGTGTTGGCTTCTAGCTCGCTTACGCAAAGCGCCAAAACCTCTAGCGTATTGAGGGCCGAAGTGAAGGCATCCATGGTGATCTTTTTGGTTAGTTGTAAGTCGCGGTGATAACCACTGCCAGCACCTGTCGAAATAGCTTGCAGCTGCAAGGCATAGTTCGGATAGGCGTGAGCAGTGGCACGCATGATCTCAAAGACGTCGTAGTTACGCTTGTGCGGCATGATGGATGAGCCCGTGGTCATAGTGACGGGCAATTTGAAATAGTTAAACTCCTGCGAGGTAAATAGCAACATGTCTTCAGCAAATTTGCCAGCAAAGACCATGATTGGGTTGAGCGCCTGTACGGCAATCAGTTCAAAAACGCCGCGCGACAGGCCGCAATACATTGGATTTTCCTGTACTTTGGCGAAGCCTAACTCACTGGTCGTCATCTGGCGGTCAAGTGGTAGGGTGACGCCAAAACCAGCAGCACTGCCCAGCGGGTTTTGGTCGATGGCGGCAATGCTGTGTGCGACCAATTGCTGGAGGTCATGAAACGCATCGTGATATGAGCCAAGCCACATACCGACGGTAGTAGGCATAGCTTTTTGGGTGTGGGTGTAGCCAGGCATTTCGGTCTGGCCGATGGCGGCAATTTTGCCAGCATAGGCCTGAGCGACTGTCTCCAATTTGCCCGCTACTGCTTCAAGTTCTGTTTTGATGAATAGTCGCATCATCACCAAGGCTTGGTCATTGCGGCTTCGGCCAGTGTGAACTTTTTTGCCGATGGGGCCGAGTTTTTCTGTCAAATACAGCTCAATGGCAGTGTGACCATCTTCGTGTTCGCTGGTGAGGGTGAAGGCACCGGTTTTCCACTCGTTGAGTAGCTCATCCAAGGCCGCTGCCAATTGTTGATATTCATCGCTAGTCAGCACGCCAATTTTTTCTAGCATGTGAGCATGCGCTTTGGTCGCGGTAATGTCGTGACCGAGTAAGTGCTGGTCCAATACCTGATCGTCACCAACGGTGTATGCCTCGACCAATGGATGGAGTGAGCCAGTTGCGGTTGATTGCCATAATTTACTTGCCATATGAGTATGCTCCTTCAGCTGTTCGCTGACTTAGTGAATATAATTCAATGAATCCGGCGGACGAATTCTGGTTGAATGCGTCGTTGGAATCAAAGGTTGCAAGATTGATATCAAACAATGAATGTGGTGAGTCTACACTGACGACGGTGATGGTACCTTTGTACAGGCGAACTGTCACTGTGCCGGTGACTTTTTGGTTCTGATCATCAATATAGGCATTGATGTGATGGACGGCTGGCTCGTACCACTGAGCTGCGTAAGTGAGGTAGGCCCATTTTTTGTCCATTTCGGCTTTGAGTTCATTTTCAACGCGGGTCGAGACCAATTGCTCAAGCTTTTGATGGGCAGCAATCAAGATGGCAGCGCCAGGGTTTTCGTAGACACCACGCACCTTCAGTCCGACTAGCCGATCTTCAATAAGGGTTGATACGCCGACGCCGTGTTTGCGGCCGATCTGGTTGCAGTGCTGAATGAGCGCCTGGAGTGAAAAGTGGCGGTTATCGACAGCGACAGGCACGCCTTTGATGAATTCAATGGTAATGTCCTCTGCTTCGTCCGGCGTGTATTTGATGGTTGAGCACCAATTGAGAATGGCGTGGTAGTTTGGCTTAAGTGAGGGTGATTCAATTTCGCCGCCTTCGCTGGTGATGCCCCACATGTTTTCATCGGTCGAATAAGGCGATTCTTGAGTATGCGGCACGGGGATGTTGTGCTTCTTGGCATAGGCAAGTTCTTCCTCCCGGCCCATACTCCACTCACGTACTGGTGCTAAGATCTTGAGTTTAGGGCTCAGCGTGGTGATATACGTTTCGAAGCGAACTTGGTCGTTGCCTTTACCAGTGGCACCATGTGCGACGACTGTGCAGTTGTACTTTTTGGCATATTCGACGGCTAATTGCGAGATGATGATGCGCCCCAGTGGCGTGCAGAGGGCATAGCCACCTTGGTAATCAGCATTAGCTTTGATGGCCAGTGATAGCAGCTCATCGGCGAAGCGGTCGCGGGCATCAACCGTGATGGTTTCTATAGCGCCGAGCATCTTGGCCTTTTCGGCGATGGCGTCGAGATCGTCAACAGTCTGGCCAATATTAACCGTCAGGGTAATGACGTTGCAGTTATATTTTTCTTGGAGCCACTTAAGCATGACGGAGGTGTCGAGGCCTCCCGAATAGAGTAAGAGGCACGTGTCAAACTCGCCATTTGTCGCCTCGTGACTGGCAACTTTAGTGTAGTGAGGTGTGTCGTGATTCATATCCTTCCTTTCTATAATAATTAAAAAGAGCCGCTCGGATGAGGGCTCTTTCGTTGGTTTATAATACTATACGACTAATTAGCCCTCTGAGTCAGAGCGGCGACGACGAGCAACGATAATAATGTTGTGTCGATATGTCATACTAACACCATAGCACACTGCGCATATTTTTCACAATACTTTTATATAAATTTTAAAATTCTCTCTTCTCGTGTTAACCTCCTCACCCGCACTTCATCCGATGGAGTGTGAAATCGATCGTTATGATCGATTTCAGCCCAGTGCAAGAGGTCGATGTCTAGGAGACGTCGACCCTTATAGTGTTCCGTCGGAAGGAGTGCGGGTAGGGAGCGCGAGAGAACGGTGAAGTTTTGAGACTCAAGCACTTTTCATATAAAATTGCGATGCGCTACAATAGTCATATACATTGGTATGACGAGGGGATAAAATTGTGCAGCAATATAACAAAGAAGCGCCTAGTATAGACGTATGAGTGGACGAGTAGTGAATATTCTCCTCGTTGAAGACGAACCAACCCTCCGAGCTGGTACTGAGCAGTTCCTCGTGCAGCGCGGCTTTACGGTGATAGTAGCAGCCAGCGGTGAGGAAGCGCTGGAGCAATTTACCAAGGCGGACGCTATTATCCTCGATATTATGCTGCCAGGGATGAGCGGGATCGAGGTGCTACACCGAATTCGCCAAGCGAGCGACGTGCCGGTACTCATGCTAACAGCACTACATGATGAACCGACACAGATCGCGAGTTTTGACGAGCTGGCGGATGATTATATGAGTAAGCCGTTCTCACTGGTGATTTTGGAGAAGCGAATTAAGGCCTTGCTTCGCCGCCAGCAGTCTGTCAAAAAAACCTTGTGGCAGCGCGGCCTAGCGTCAGTGGATTTTGCGGCCTATCAGGGGTTCTATGATGGTGCTGATGCGCACCTCAAGCCTAAGGAAGTACAGCTGCTCAAACTGCTCGTCGATAATCCACACATGGTCTGGAGCCGGCAGGCTATCATCGATAAGCTGTGGCATGGTGACGAGGTGCCATTCGACCGAGTGATCGATGTCTACATCAAAAACTTGCGCAAGAAATTGCACCTCAATTGCATCGTCACAGTAAAGGGAGTGGGCTACCGCTATGAAGAATCTTAAATTATTCCCCAAAACATTTTTGGTGTCAATCGGCCTGTTTGCGGCGCTGATCATCCTGGTGCATGCGTTGGTTTACACCTTGATGCCGCACTTCTATCTGCAGCAAAAAGAGCGAGAGGCAGCGGGTAATCTGGCGGCGCTCGTGACTGAACTACGTGGCAAATCGACTGAGGACATGCGCCGGATCAGCCAGGAGTTTGCCACCGCAAAAAACGTTAATATCACGCTGACAATCGACGGGCGCGACCAGTATTTTCAGGGTTTTGAGTCGATTACCATCGTGACCGACAGCGGCAAGCCGGTCGATACCAGCGTGGTGAAAATCGCTGATGGGCAAACGGTTGATCCACGCTCGGTGATTTTGCGGCAGGGGAGTGTGGCGAATGATCAAGGCCAAACGATCGCCGTCAAGCTACTAGCCGACGTGGCGCCCGTCACTCAGGCCAAGCTCGCCACGCTGCATGTATTACCGTATACCATGCTCGGCTCGCTGCTGGTAGCGCTGTTATTTTCCTATATCTACAGCCGCTTTGTGACGCGGCCGATTCGCCAGATGGCGGCGGTGACCACGACCATGCAGCGGCTGGAAAAGGACGCGCGCTACCCGGTAAATAGCAGTGATGAAATTGGCGTGCTGGGGCGGAACATCAATGAGCTCTATCAAAATCTGTGGCAAACGATACGCTCGCTAGAGCATGAGAATAAGCGGATCACGCAGCTCGAGAAAGAAAAAATCGCTTTCCTGCGCGCCGCCTCGCACGAGCTAAAAACGCCGCTCGCGGCCCTCCGGATCATGCTCGAAAATATGCAGCTGAACATCGGTGAGTATAAAAATCGCGACCAGTACCTGGCGGAATCTGTGGCGCAGGTTGATCGGGTGGCGGCAATGGTGAATGACGTCTTGCGTTCTGGCAGCGTGGCCGAGCAGGCTTTGCGTCAGGAAAAGCGGCTGAGGATCGACAAGCTGATTACCGAGGTGGTTGCCGATTATACACTGCTGGCAAAAACGCGCGGTATGACGTTCGCGGTTAACATGCAGCCTGCGACTATCTACGCTAACCGTGACATGATGCGCCACATCATCTCGAATCTGGTATCAAACGCGGTACGCCACGGCGACGCCGGGAGCGTGATAACGATTACTTGTAGCCAGCATGAACTGGCTATTGAAAACGCCTGCACACCGCTCACCAAGCAGCAACTCCAGCACGTCTTTGATCCGTTTTATCGGAGCCCTAGCGACAAGAAGCAGCACGCTGATAGCAGCGGCATCGGCCTCTACACCGTAAAGATGCTGCTCGACACCAAGGGTCTGGACTATAGCTTTGCACCACACGGGCAGGGTATGCGGTTTGCGATTGCATTACCGCATTAATTTTTATTGATAATGGAAAGATCAACATTGAAAATTGCAAGAAAGTTGGCTTGAGCGCTCATGACGTATCTTTCAAATTGCGAACGCAGAATATCTATTCGACAGAAAAGGTAAAAAGAGCCGTCGTGGAGCAAGACGGCGAATTGATCATCACGCAGGAAGGGGAAGAGAATCCAAAATTCCCATTAATAACAGACGGGCAGCTGCAGACTGATATTTTGC
>CALHWA010000148.1 GCA_938036845.1 uncultured Candidatus Saccharibacteria bacterium
GTGGCCTCACCGTCTATACCGACAAAAAGGAGCTTGCTAAAGTTCGCGAAGCTTTGCTCGCAGCTGGTATGACTGTTGAAGATGCAGAGCTCCAGTATGTGCCCAATAACACCGTTGCTATTGAGGACGACGAAACTGCTCGCAAGCTTACCAAAATTATCGATGCACTTGAAGCACTCGATGATGTGACAAATGTTGCAACGAACGCGGCATAATACCCACTAGAGTTATACGCGAATCACAACACTAAAACGACCCTCTATTATGAGGGTCGTTTTGCTAAGCACATCAACGTATATTTATTGGTAAAACCAAGCTCATCGAGTGACACACGCAAGAAGTATGTCTATCACTTTCACTTTTTCTTGTGTGGTTTTGCGCCCTTTGCGCGAGCCACGAGCGTGTCAACAAGTGCACATGCAAACCCCGTCGTTACAACCGCCGCATGAGACCCATCCAGCGCTGCTACGACCGTCTTGCTTGTCTCATCAACTGGTGGTACAAGACTACTCAGCGCATCAACCAGTACATACGTCGCTACAACACCAAAGATCAGTGAGCCACCAATACGCCACCAGCGCTGACTCACCACCGAGCCGCAACACACCAGCACCACAGCTGGTAGCACCGTCAGCACAATCGTCACCACCGCAAGCAAGGTAGACCGGTCAATACCTACGCTAAGACTAGCAACATACGGCATGACATCTGCCGCCCATAGCTGCGTCACTACTATACCGACCGCCAGGCCCATTACTGGTAGCCCAAAATGCCGCTTCGCTACATATACCAAACCAGCCAAAACCACAGCCGTACCAACAAGCAATCCAAGCAACATCATGCCACCATTATACCATGGTACCGATTTAACATAAGCGTTATGAGAAACGCCAATACGTTTGGATAGCTACGCCCCAACGCGGTCCTTCTTGTGCTGCCGCTTTGCATTGCGCTCAATATATTCAATGATCGGTTTGGCTACATTGCGCCGCGTAATTTTCTCTATCCCAAAGCCTGGGCTCGCATTGACCTCAAGCACTAGCGGCCCACGGCTCGAGCGCATAAAGTCAACACCCGCTACTGTCAGACCCATTGCCTTAGCCGCTCGCAAACACATGCGACGCTCGGTATCCGTCAAGCGGATCGGCGTTCCTTCGCCCCCCTTATGGAGGTTAGAGCGAAAGTCGTCATCTAGGCTCTGGCGTTTCATACTCGCCACTACACGACTCCCCACCACAAAGGCGCGGATGTCTACTCCAGCTGACTCACGAATAAATTCTTGCAACAGGATGTTTGTCCCATCCTCGTTGGTGAGGTACAACGCCTGAAGCACTGACTTTGCCGCCTTCTTCGTCTCCGCTAGCACCACACCATTACCATGAGTACCACGAGCGAGTTTGATGATAACTGGCGTACCACCAAGTTCGTTAAGGAGATCGTCTATATCGGCTGAGTTACGGCTAAACACTGTCTTAGGAATAGCTACTCCACCTCGGGCTAGCAGCTGTGTCGAACGCAGTTTATCGCGCGCCCGGGTAATCGCAATCGAGCGATTAACAAAAAGCGTGCGTGGGTACGCCATTTCTAATTGGCGCGCTACTGCTGTGCCATAGCGAGTCATATAGCTTGCAATGCGCGGAATTATTGCATCATACTGATCGATTGCTTCACCATCATACATCACCGTTGGGTTCTTCTCATCAATCGTCACATAACATTTGCGGTATTTAATCACTCTCACACTATGTCCACGCCTCTCCGCCTCTTCCTTGAGGCGAAGCGTTGAGTAGTTCACATTGCCGTTGCTGAGTATTGCGATTTTCACTCCATACCTCGTACTATTATTTTATCGATTTTGCTTATTATAAGCTCTGTGTCTCTATTGTAGTCCATTTTGGCGTAGTTCTTGACGATTACTACTTTCAGCCTTCTTATCAATATCACCCTCTGCAACATGAACGATGAATTTATTACGCAAAATATTTCTTCCAATCAGCATTGGGTAGATCTGCCCCGATCTGTCTGCTAGTGTAACTTTTGCTTTCACTCGCCTTCCTGCCAAACTTACATTAATGACAACTTGATACCGCAATTCCTCATAACCATTCGAACTCCGAACAGAGCGCATGGAATACTCAGAAAAATGCAACTCCTCACCAGTATACACTGGGGATCCTTCACCAAATAGTTTGCAATAGAGGCCTGTCTTATTAACTCGAATATCACTTGCCCATATAGACGAGACTGTTGCCCCCGTATCTATCCGAGCTTTAAATTTTTCATTAATAAAATCAGGCAAAGCAACCTTTTCAACTCGGCCAATCATGACTATCTTTTTGCCGATAGGATGCGCCGTTTTTTCAATAGCATGAAATAGTTTTCGTGCAACATTCCGAGGTTTGCCTTCTGTTGGAAATTGGTGCATTCGTATCCCTGGAGATGCCTTCACTCTTACGACATAGCTATCATTTCCATCGCCGCTAATGTTATCCGTTACAATATCAATGCCAGCAATACCAAGAAAACACGCTGATGCTGCTTGAATTGCTATAGTTTTGAGTTCATCAGACACATAACTCGTGACATCAACTGCTTCACCTCCCCTGCTCAGATTCAATGTATCTAAAATCTCAACAACAGAACCTTTCTCGGGAACTTGTTGCAAAAAGTGAGCACCTTTATGTCTCAACACATCTTCAATATTTATTTTTGCTACTAAACTAGTGTGTCTGTTGCCATGCTTTGAGCAATTATTATTTTTTTTACTTATCAAGGTTCGTATTGTTGACACTCCATCTCCAACAATATATGGTGGTCGACGATATGCTACTGCAATGACTTTTTTATTTAACACTAAGAAGCGATATTCTTGCCCAAAAACCATTTGCTGAACAATTATATCAGGTTGTCCACCACTATTCTGATATACATGGTGTATTGCACGAAGCAAACCTTCTTCATCACCAGCGTTAACAAGAACATTATTGCTGTAGTTTGCTGTAGCAGATTTGACAACAAGACGCTCATAGGACTCTAGCATTTTTCGAAGTGTATCGTCAATTACCACGTCTTCGGGTCTATTTATTTTCAATGGATATGTATCTGGTATTTGTATATGCGATTGGTGTAGTATGTTATTCGTCCAGATCTTATCCTCATTCACCTGAACTGCATATGAAGGGTTTAGTGCAGTATTAAGATTATAAAAGTAAAGCTCTTTGCCGTCTTTTTCACAGCGCACCACATGTGACGTTGCTAAACGACCTGGAACTGTTGTGACCTGGTACCCTTTTCGGAGCGCCTCCTTCATTAGTAATCGAGAGGTAATGCCATACCGTGACAGGTCTGCTTTTTTGATATTATTATTGCTTTCTTGCTCCATATTCATAGCGATACATTTATTTACTTCGAACTATTTTCAATTATATCAATAATATTTCTTGATTCTCTCATAAGCACACCCTCTTCATCCATAACACGAAAATTAGTAAATATAGACGCCAATCGAGACCCTCGCGCAATAGACCTCTCGCTCCTTGTATAATCCTGTACAAAAACCTGTTTTGCAGAAGAAGACCTATCGAATGACATTATATCGCCTATGATTTGCATCTTTTCATTATATAATCCCGACCGAGGACTGTCGGCGATGCCTGTCTCACTGTCTCGTTGATGAAGCACCATTAGCGCGCAATCATTATAGTCATTACTGTATGAATTATCCTCAATAATATAATTGGCATTCGTTAACTCTAAGATATGAAGAAGATAGAAGGGGATATGCTTCTTTGCATTATAGCTCATTGTAAGAAGCGGTGTAGCGCCCGTAATGCGTGCATTAACTTCGATAGTATACACTGTATCATCCGTCACCAAAGAATCAACACCAAAAATACCACGATATCCTCTATCGTATAATTCCTGGCCTATAACGCGTGCATTTTTCGTTAGCTGACTACTCTGCCACGTGTGTTGATCATCTGCTAATATTTCAATACCGCAAAACTTCTCAGTACCAGGAATGCTTGTATTTGATAAATTCGGGTCTGCAATAATCTGCCGCTGCACTGGCCCTATGAAGACCCCGTAGCGCGTTACAACGCCCTGCACCGACCAATCACGGCCATCAGCAATATAGTCTGATACAACTACCTCACCAACCAAACCATTGCTATTTTGCATTGTATTTATTGCAGAACAGAACGACTCGAAGCTATCGACAATAAACGACCCCTTCCCTCCACCAAGTACAGCATCTTGCAAAACAATCTTACTGCGTCCATCACAGAGATTAGAAAAATATTCCTCATCCGATAACATTTCTCGCCAAGGGTATATTTTATGTGATGGAATGCTGCAAAGACGCTCTGCAAAAATACGCCGAAACCACGATTTATTCTCAAACTTCTGAGCCAACGCGTACATATCGTTGCTAGGCAAAAATTGCAAACTGCTTTGTTTTAATCGCTCAGGAATTACAAAAGGTTTATACGTAAAAATATGATACTCGGGCAAATGAGTTATTACCATATCTTGGAATATTGGGTCTTGCAAAAGAGCCTGTGTAGTTAGTTCACCTGTATAAGGTCTCTCGCACTGATCGCGCACATAAGCGAGACTATTCATGTGCTCTACATTCTGACTGCGCATATTCCAGCCAGCTAGTGAAGCAATTTTGTAATTATCAAACCACTGCTCAGGCCCAATTCTTGCCCATGGCTGTATACTAACGCCTGCTATCTTTAAACTTTTATCGTATTGAACTTTCATTGCTTGTATTTAGTTTAAGTACTATGTGATTCAAGTATGACTCTCTGGTGCTTCTTTGAGGTATTAATTTTACCAGCCAGCAACAAACTCAGCTGCAAATCATCACCACAAATTTTCTCTAGATACTCCCATACTTCTTTTGACCCATTGTAATAGCAGAGATCCTTAAATAGTGGCAAGTCATCAGTACCCCGGTAGATACGCATTGTTGTATTTGCTGCCCATTGCTTGGCTTTGTCAATCTGTGCTTGTGTTGGTATTTGATCAGGCTTGAGGCTCTCGAGAAGTTTGAGACGCCACTTCACATCATAAGCACCTTTGAAGTCCTTGTTGTCAAAATAGGCAAGCCCAGCAGTAATATAGTGATCTATACCAGCTTCTTGATATTCTCCTTCAAGGGCGTGTTCCATTGCTTTCCCAAGCCCTTCTTGCGTATCATTAAAACCAGCTAAGCCCTGTGCGAGCGGCTCAAGGTTTGTCGAACCACCAGTCATTCGCGTTAAGACATGCACACCTATTTCGTGCACAACTAGTCGTTTTACTTCATTAACAGACATAGCTTCTCGGTCTTGGGGTATTCTGATATGTCTTGTGTCTGGATCAACATTGATTGATTTTGCCTCTGTCACCTCAATCTTCCAATCCGTATCTTTCTCAGCACTTCTCGTCTCGGTATTATCCCAGTCTGTCGCAGCTTGTGCATCCTGTTGTATATCACCTGTCTGGCTACTTTCTTCAGGCTCTTTGGATGACGCAAGGAATTCCTCAGTCAAGATATTCCGAAAGATATCTTGAAGGTGTGTCGGCTGGATTTTTATAACCGTCTCATCGTGTGATTCTATTTGAAGCTCCGATTTATGCGCTTCTACATAGCTATCAACATGTCGAAGCATATTATCATACAATCCATGAACAACTTCGTTCATCCATCTCATGGTCTCAGTAGATGGACGAAATCGATCTTGTACACGTGTACCATCTAGTACATTTTCTGGAAGAAGATTCCGAAGCTCCTGAAAGATTATCTCAGCGCTTTGACTACGCTTTTTATGAAAGATGTTGGCAATTTTTTCGCCGAGTAATGACTCATATGTTGTCTTATCTGGCTCACCATAGAGCGTAATATTTATCTCCATAAAACGCTGTGCTACTGCTTCTCTTACTATTGGGTCTGTTGCTGCTTTATAATCCCTCATCGCTACTATCAAGTTCGCCTCTTGCTTGCGAGCCTCAATCGCCTGGAGATAGACTGTCCTCTCTGGCTCTGACATAGACTCGGCCATAGATATCAGCGCTTCTGTAGTATCTTGTATGGTTGTATAATCTTCGTCGGAATACTCCGCAATGACTGGATACTTTTGTTGAAAAGACGTGGCACTACCTGTAATTAGACTGTCAATTGCCGCTTCTTTGCTTTCTTGATCGGGAACAAGTGATTCAATGACTTTCGGTGATCGCTCGACAAGCTCCTGGTACTTTCCTCGGAACACTTCAGGATCTATATCGACGGAGCTATTCTGGCTACGCCGAGCTTCTTTCGCCTGCATATCATGAGATGGAAGTGGTCTATCCTCGAGAGTATGGCTCGTCATCATAGTGAGGCTATTTTAGCAATAAACCACCGTATAAATCAAGACTCTTTCTCTTATATTTGCAGAGCACTGTGAGCAAAGCCACGTTTCCATTATCGAATTTTGAAATGATCTAGCAAAGTTACACCACCCAGCAAACAGGTTAGAATCAAACCCTTCACCACAAGTAGTTTAATTCTACACCAGTACCTACCTGGAGTTACAACCCAAATATCCCCTTCCGCCCTAATGTGTCATTAAACTCGCGGAGGATT
Source organism: uncultured Candidatus Saccharibacteria bacterium (assembly GCA_938036845.1). Lineage (GTDB taxonomy): Bacteria > Patescibacteriota > Saccharimonadia > Saccharimonadales > Saccharimonadaceae > Saccharimonas. The sequence goes on from CALHWA010000148.1 coordinate 6,617, forward strand.
TCCTTCTGGCGGCGGTTTAGTTTAGTTGGGGTGTCGACCACTACTGTCACAATATGGGGACCACGCTTGTCGCTTCGCATGTGCGGCACGCCATGGCCAGATAGCTTGAAGTCGGTGCCCGATTGCGTACCAGCTGGCACCTTCATTGTAATCGTCCCATCGACCGTCTTAACGTCGAGCTCGGCACCGAGCGCTGCATCTGCCATACCAATATGCTCTTCACTCAAGATTACATCACCTTCGCGGCTAAACGTCTTGTGTGGATTGACCCGCACCTGCACATAGAGATCACCCTTACTGCCACCACCTACAGCTTCGCCACGACCACGGAGACGAATCGTCGAGCCATTATCGATACCAGCGGGAATCTTGACGGTAATCGTCTGCTCGCGGCGCTGCACACCGCTACCTTGGCAGACTGTACAGGCCTTCTCAGGAATCTGCCCACGGCCTTGGCATGTCTCACACGTTACCGCCTGTTGAATAGGGCCAAACATTGTGTTCATTGTCCGCACGCGTTGGCCAGTGCCTTTACAATCTGGACAACTCTTAAGGCTTGAGCCGGGTTCGACAGTACTACCATGGCAATGCTCGCATTCGTCATCAAGTGTTAGTGCAAGAGCGACTTCTTTGCCAAAGATCGCTTCTTCAAATTCGAGCGTCACGCTCGTCTCAACATCACGACCGCGTGATGGACCTTGGCTTGCACTGCCGCCAGCAGCGCCACCAAAGAACTGGCCAAAGATATCTCCTAGGCCACCATCACCAAAATCAAAGTGGATATTCTGCCCCTGGCCAAAGTCGCCAAAGCCAGCAAATGGGTTGCCGCCACCACCACCGCTGGCAGCGCCACCAACGCCGGCATGGCCAAATTGGTCATACCGCTGGCGCTTTTGCTTGTCCTTGAGAACTTCATACGCTTCGTTGATCTCTTTGAACTTCTCTTCACTCCCACCCGCTTTATCTGGGTGGTACTTCACTGCCAATTTGCGGAATGCCCGCTTGATGTCATCATCGCTGGCGCTTTTGGCAACACCAAGCACCTCATAATAATCTCGCTTCGCCATATCTGTCTTAGTATAGCCAATTGGCACTCTAATTGCAAGAGTGCTAACAGGTCATTCCTTATGTTTCGGTGATGATCGATATGTAGTTGTGTTTCGTAACGATGAGATGGTCGAGCAGCTGGATGCCAAGCAGCTTACCCGCCTCAGCAAGGCGCTGCGTCGTCTCTCGGTCAGCCTGGCTTGCGATAAGCTGCCCACTAGGATGATTATGCGCCACAATGATCCCCGCTGCTCGGTCGGCAATTGCATCCGTAAAAACTTCTCGTGGGTGTACTAGGCTAGCAGTTAGTGTGCCAATGGTAATCGTGCGTTTGGCGATCAAGCGATGTGCTCCATCAAGCGTCAGGCAGACAAAATGCTCCTGCCGTTTGTCGCGAATATCGGTAAGTTGCTCTGCTGCTTTGCTCGGCTCATCAATGATAGGCTGGTCACTTTTGAGCAGATAGCGCCGTGCAAGCTCAAAGTTAGCGAGAATCACTGTCACCTTAGCCGCACCAAGGCCAGTTATCTTAGAGAGCTCTTCATGAGTTAGGTCACCTCCATGTGTGCGCAAGGCTTTAAGCACACAGCGCGCAATTTTGCCAACGTCAGCTTGTGCATTACCGCTGCCGATAATTGCCATAAGGAGCTCGAGGTCACTCAGGCGAGCTGCTCCATCTCGCGCAAGTTTCTCTCGCGGGCGATCACTTGGTCGTCTGTCGCGCATTCGCATTGGCATCATCTCCCTTCATGCTATATCTTTTATAGTATACCAGAACATTGTGCAAACACTAATTAGGTATTTTGGTTTTGTAACGCAAATGTAGCCCTCTACTCTCACAATATAAGTTCACTGCAGCTTCAGGCTTGATTTACAATATCTGTTTTATAACCAAACTACTGCCTTACCATCGAGTGTGTGCACCGTCTGGCCAGTTTTATTATCGATAATGTGCGTTTTGGTGGAGCTATCAGCAGTGCTTTTTTGCTCAATGGCGGTGTACTGATCGTTTGGTGATACAGTGATATTCGTTGTATACGCCGGTGGTGTTGTCCGATGAATCACTTGTTTGGCTGGGTAGGTGAGTATTGTTTGGCGCTGCAATATGTGCTGCTGATTAACACTCGTTATCTCCATAGCATAGCCACTGTGGGTATGTAAGAAAGAGGCTAGTGATAT
>CALHWA010000149.1 GCA_938036845.1 uncultured Candidatus Saccharibacteria bacterium
CAGTTAGATGGGGTGGATATCGACTGGGAATTTCCAAAGGGGAGTCAGCAGGCCGACCTGATTGCCCTCTTGCGTGAACTGCGCGCGGCAACGACCACCAGCGGGCGCCAGCCGACTATTTCGATGACGGGTGCACCAGCCAAGTGGTATGCTGAGCAAAATAGGTTTGCTGAGTACCAGCAGTACCTTGATCAGATTGCGATCATGACGTATGACATGCGGGGGTTTGGCCCGTTTAAATCGCACACTGGGCACCATGCAGGGCTTTATACCGCGCCGGATGACCCGCTCGACCAGAGTGCTCACTCGGCGGTGCAGCACTACCAAGCTCATGGTGCGCCAACAAACAAATTAACGATCGGGGCGGGGTGGTATAGCCGGCGGTTTACCTCAGTTCCTGGGGTGAATCATGGACTGCACCAGCCCGTTGGCGATGCTCAAAAGGCTGGCGAGTACCACACCACGTATGACCGGCTCGAGCGAGAGTGCATTAATAAGAATGGCTACACTCGCTACTGGGACGACGCAAGCAAAGCGCCCTATCTCTATAATGCTGCGCGGCGTGAATTTATTAGCTACGACGATGCGGAATCGATGAAGTACAAGGCAGAGTATGTCCAGCAGCACAATTTGCAAGGGATTATTGTTTGGCGCTATCTTTCTGACCCGCAGAGTAATGATGCGTTGCTGCGCCAGCTTGACCACACGCTGCATGGTAGCGCTACGCCATCGTCGACTCAGCCGCAATCAAATCAGTCACAGAATACCACGTTGCCACCAAAGGTGATGCATATCTCACAGGCCGAGCAGCCGCAGCTGGGCCAGTCGCAGCGTGACGGGGCATTGGCAGCGGCTGGTGATAATGTTCCGCTGCTCTATTATGGCGGCGCGGCGCTGGTTGTGCTAGGTGGAGTTGGCGCGGCAGTGTCCGCCAGGCGGCGCCGGCGCGCCGTGCGGCGTTGACAATAAATAGTTTAGCTAGTAAACTATTAGAGCATGACGATAGAAGTACCCCCGAGCGCGCAGTCACAGCGTCAAGAATGGATTGAGCATATTACGAGCTGCATGTTTCAGCTCAAGCAGCGCCTAGCCCATGCCGCGCGCCAAACCGACCAGCAGTTTGGTTTGACGCCAGTCCACTGGTATGTGCTGAGTCTGCTGCATCGTGGAGCTATCGAGACAATGGGTGATGTCGCGGCAAAGCTGTGTGTTTCTAAGGGCGCGGCGACGCAGATCCTTGACGTGCTGGTGGCAAAAAAGCTCGTTCGGCGCACGCTTGATCCGCACGATCGACGGGTGGTGCGCCTACAGTTGACGACGCAAAGCCAGCAGATAACCGATCACTTCCAGCAGTATATGGCGGAGGCTGTTGCCGATCTTTTTGCGGTGCTGAGCGATGCCGAGCTGGCGCAGCTTGGCCAGCTGATTGATAAAGTAGCTCAGGGCTACCGGGCCGAGCGAACATGACGTATATCTGGCGATTACTCCGGGGATATTGGTGGCAGCTCGGGCTGCTGGTTGCTGCAACGTATGGTTCGGTGATGGCAACGCTTAGTTTGCCAGACTTTATGGCGGCGATTATTAATAAGGGTATCGTTGGCGCAGATATGGCCGTTCTGTGGCATAATGGCTGGCAGATGATTATGGTAACACTGGCGGGTGCAGTGGGGACGATTGTCTCAGTTTTCTTTGCGACGCGGATTGCGACAGGCCTCAGTCAGCAGCTGCGCGATCAGGTGTTTGCCCGGGTGGAGGATTATGCTATGGTGGACTTTAACCGTTTCTCGACAGCGTCGCTTATAACTCGCTCGACCAACGATATTCAGCAGATCCAATCAACGGCGATTATGCTGCTGCGCATTGCCTTGATGGCACCGATTATGGCTGTGGCTGGCCTGCACAAGGCGCTGGCCAATGCACCGAGTCTGAGCTGGATTATTGCCCTGGCGGTTGCCGTGCTTCTGGCAGTCATCATTGGCTTGTTTATTGCGGCGATGCCTCGCTTTCAGCGGCTGCAGAGCGTGGTGGATACGCTGAACTTAGTTGCCCGCGAGAACTTAACGGGTTTGCGCGTCGTGCGGGCTTTTCATACCGAGGCAGTCGAAGAAGCAAAATTTGATACTGTCAACCACGAGCTCACTAAGCTCAACCTCGTAGTCAATCGCCTGATGATGGTGATGGAGCCAGTGATGATGCTGGTGATGAATCTCGCGAGCGTGGCGGTGGTGTGGTATGGCGCGCTGGCAATTGGTGATGGGCGCCTCGCGATTGGCAATATGATGGCCTTTTTGCAATATGCCTTGCAGGTGATTATGTCGTTCTTGATGATTTCGATGGTGTTTATTATGGCACCGCGCGCGGCTGTGTCGGTGCGCCGGGTAGCGGAGGTGCTTGATACCGAGCCGTCGATTACTGACCCGGCCAAGCCTCGGCCACTCGCGCCGGGTGGCACGGGGCGGATTGAATTTCGCAACGTTACCTTTGCCTACCCAGGGGCAGATGAGCCAGTGCTCAGTAATATTAGCTTTGTGGCGGAGCCTGGCCAGACGACGGCGTTTATTGGCAGCACAGGCTCGGGCAAGTCGACATTAGTCAATTTGATTCCGCGGTTTTATGATGTGTCGGCTGGGCAGATTTTGCTTGATGGGGTGGATATTCGTCACCTCAGGCTGACTGACTTAGCCAGCCAGATTGGCTATGTGCCGCAAAAAGGTGTGCTGTTTCGGGGGAGTATTGCCAGTAATATTGCCTATGGTGCGCCTAAAGCAGATAAGGCGGCGATTGCTCATGCAGCAGAGGTGGCTCAGGCGAGCGACTTTATTGGCCAGCTCGATGATGGCATGGCAAGTGAGATCGCGCAAGGCGGTACCAATGTCTCGGGCGGGCAACGCCAGCGCCTCGCGATCGCCCGGGCGTTGGCCGCGCAGCCCCAGGTGTATATCTTTGATGATTCGTTCTCGGCACTTGATGCGCGGACGGATGCCGCGCTGCGCCGGCGTCTCACGCAGGAGCTGGCGGGTAAGACGGTGCTGATCGTCGGGCAGCGGATTAATACGATTGCCCAGGCGGATAACATTATTGTGCTAGATGAAGGGAAGATCGTTGGCCAGGGGCGGCACCAGGAGCTGATGAAAACCTGTGCGGTGTACCAAGAGATTGCCGCATCGCAGCTCAGTGAGGGCGAGCTGGCTGTGCTTGAGCGGCCTACTTCGCTCGGTGTCGCTACGCAAGGAGGGGTGCGATGAGCCAGCAATTGTCGGCAAAGTCGCGTTCATCAGGAGTGCGCCGCGGCCCAATGGGTGGGCCAGTCGCTGGTGGTGGCACGGAGCGAGCCAAGGACTTCCGCTCGGCGGTGCGTACGCTGCTGCAGTATCTGCGCGCCTTTCGTTGGCAGCTGATGCTGGTGATTGGTTTGACGATTGTCAGTACACTGTTTGCGATCGTTAGCCCCAAACTGCTCGGCAACGCGACCAACCAAATCGTCGATGACTACACGCGCCTGCGTACCTACGACGCTATCCACGAGAAGCTTCCTGCCGGTGCAGCGATCCCCGCGGGTATGACGGGTGAGCAATTTATGGCATCGCCCCAGGGTAAGCAGCTGGCGCAGGCGCTACCTGCCTCGGCTCGCGAAGCCGCCAAGACGCTCGACCTCAGCACGCGCCCCACCTTCCATTACGATGCGATCTTGCAGATTATCCTCTGGTTAGTAGGGCTTTATACAATCAGTGCACTGTTTCGTTATGGGCAGGCCTGGCTCATGACTAATATTACCCAGAAGCTCACATACCAGCTGCGCCGCGATATCTCAGAGAAGATCAATCGCTTGCCGCTGCGCTATTTTGATACACAAACCCACGGCGAAGTCCTCAGTCGCATTACCAACGATGTCGATACAGTAGGCCAAACGCTTACCCAAAGCCTGTCGCAAATGATGAGTGCGGTGGTGATGCTAGTGGGGATCCTCGCGATGATGCTGTCGATTAGTTGGCTGCTGACTATGGTGGCGCTCTTGGTTGTGCCGCTGTCGATGGGGTTGATCGTTATGATTACCAAGCGCTCACAAACGCAGTTTGTCCGCCAGCAAGATGAGCTGGGCGAGCTCAATGGCCATATTGAGGAGATGTATGCTGGCCACCAGGTGATGCGTGCTTTTCGCGGGCAGGAGCGTTCGCTGAAGACGTTTCGGCAGATTAACCAGCGGCTTTTCTCGAGCGCGTGGCAGTCGCAGTTTCTCTCTGGTTTGATGTATCCAGTGATGAATGTGGTGGGGAATATTGGCTATGTTGGCGTGGCGGTGCTCGGTGGCTGGCTGGCAATTGAGGGGCGGATTAAGATTGGTGATATTCAGGCTTTCATCCAATATATGCAGCAGTTCAATCAGCCGATTACTCAGACAGCGAATATCGCTAATGTGCTACAATCGACGGCGGCTGCAGCTGAGCGGGTCTTTGAATTTCTCAAAGAGCCAGCCGAAGCGCCCGACCCGGTGCCTGCTACGACGCTGCCAGTGGTGCGTGGCGAAGTGGAGTTTCGCAATGTTGTCTTTGGCTACGACACAAAGACGCCGGTTATTAAGCACCTCTCGGCTCATATTCGCCCTGGCCAGCGGGTGGCGATTGTTGGGCCAACGGGTGCGGGTAAGACAACGCTGGTTAATCTGTTGATGCGATTTTATGATATTGATAGTGGCCAGATCTTGATCGATGGGGTGGATATTGCCCAGATGACGCGTAGTAGCGTCCGGCAACTCTTTGGTATGGTGCTGCAAGATACGTGGCTTTTCCATGGGACGATCCGCGACAACCTGCGCTATGGTAATCCTGAGGCAAGCGAAGCTGAGCTGCTGGCGGTGGCGCGTGAGGCACATGTCGACCATTTTGTCCGGTCGCTGCCTGGTGGCTACGACATGGTGCTCGACGAGGCCGCAACTAATATGTCGCAAGGGGAAAAGCAACTGCTAACGATTGCCCGCGCCATGCTGGCCAATACACCGATGCTCATCTTGGACGAAGCAACCAGCTCGGTCGATACTCGCACTGAGGTACTGATCCAGCAGGCGATGGATAAGCTAATGCAGCACAAGACAAGCTTTGTTATTGCTCATCGCCTGAGCACGATTCGTGACGCCGATCTCATTCTTGTGATGAAGGACGGTAATGTTATCGAGCAGGGCACGCATGACGAGCTACTCGCTCAGAATGGCTTTTATGCGGAGCTGTATCGGAGTCAGTTTGCGGAAGAAGTCGATAAACCCGCATAGCAAGCGTCATAGAGCTAATTGCATCATGTGTTACTTAGACGCAATTAGCTTTCTGAGTTGCCTTAGCCAATCCCGTTTTGGCTGCTTGATGCGGGCAAGGAGGATAGCCCAATCGCCATCATTTCTTTCGAGGGCTTCAAGGATTGTATAATGACCGGTCTTCAATTTCTCATTAAGTTTTGGCAGACCTCGACCATCTGCATCATCGCGTGTACGGTTAATTTGACGGATAACTAATTCTTCAATCTCATAAATAACGCGACTTTTATCACTGCAATTACGGCAGAAATGATTGATATAACCGGGGATAGAGGTTCAATACTATCAAGTAGAGACATTGTTTATAAGATTAATTAGTTGCTGTTACCGCAAATCAAATATATCCAACGCGCCAAATCTCCCTGTCAGCATACTGCGCTCGATGATGTGCGGGGCGATTGCTTTGGAGAATTTCTTGGGGCGTGTTTTGGCGGGGAGGTCGAGCACGGTATTGAGTGCATAGACGAAGAACTGATAGCGATGGGTGCCAAAGGCGGGATGCGGACCACCCCAACCGGGCTTACCCCAGGTAGTCGTGCCTTCGACGGCACCGTGGGGGAGGTAGTCACTGCCGATTTCTGTGGTGGGGGGTGGCAGATTCCAGACGATCCAATGGTAAAAGCCACCAATGAAGGGTGCATCGGGGCTATAGCACACCACAGCGAGGCTCTGGGTGCCATCAGGGACGTCGCTGATGGTGAGAGGCGGTCGCTGGTTGCCGCCGAAGCGCGAATAGATCTTTGGTATTTTGGCGTTGTTTTTGAAGGCGGGGCTGGTGACTTTCATGTTTATAGTATACCGTATACTGGTCATGCTCGCCAGAATAATTTCGATCAAATGGCATACAAATGGGATGTGCACGGGAGAAAGCACCAAAAATAAGCCAGGCAATAGCATCATAGGTAATTATTTGCTATAGTGGGCCAATAATGATCACCGACCAACTTCTCCGCACTTACCCAATCATCTCCGACCAAGTGGATGAGCGTGAGCTGCGGGTTTTGCTGCGTGAGCTCGAGCGGCTTCTGAGAGCTGGCTGTCAGGGGTCGGTTGTTGAATTTGGCTGCTATGTGGGGACGACGAGTTTGTTTATTCGGCGCTTGCTTGATGTGTATCAGCACGCGGGAGTCTTTCACGTCTATGATTCGTTTGCTGGCTTGCCAGAGAAGACGGCGCAGGATGCAAGCGCAGCTGGTGAGCAGTTTGTGGCAGGAGAGCTTGCTGCGACGCGCAAGGGGTTTCTCCAGCAGTTTAAGAAAGCCAGGCTACGCCCACCAGTGGTGCATAAGGGCTGGTTTGCTGAGCTTACGCCACGCGATGTGCCAGAGGACATTATGTTTGCCTTTCTCGATGGCGACTACTACCAGTCGATTATGGACTCACTCCGGCTCGTGGCGCCGAAGCTCACTCCTGATGCGGTGCTAGTGGTGGACGATTATGCTAACGAAGCACTGCCTGGCGCGGCCCGGGCGGCCGATGCGTGGCTGCAAGCGCACCCTGGATTTCGCTGCCGGGTGGAGGCGAGTTTGGCGGTTATAACTCGAGCGGTGTAGTAGTAGCCGATAGAGTGATTGGTAAGGTGCCGCTGCATGCTTGTTTTGCTATACTCCAGCATAAAGTATGAACAGAATATGCCGCGGATATATTAATATCATTGGTAAGACTCGAGACAAACTAGCATACAAAAAGGCCAGAAACAGCGGTCGGTCGAAACCTTAGGCTTGTCTGGCCATGGTGATATTTTTGTAGTATAAGGCATGACAGTGAGTGGTGTCAACATGGTTTGTTTGAGCCAATGTGACACCTGTTATCCATTGCACTTACCTCAGAACATGCTACAATGAAAGCATCAACTATAAGCCACACAGGGGGAAAAGGTGGACGATCCAATTCATATTACATCAGAAATTGGCCGGTTGAAGACAGTGCTCTTGCATCGGCCGGGTGAGGAGCTCGAGCATCTCACGCCAGAACATTTGCAGCGCCTATTGTTTGACGATATTCCGTATCTCAAGGTTGCGCAGGAGGAGCATGATCGCTTTGCGGAGTTGCTCCGCTCGCGTGGGGTCGAAGTGTTGTACTTGGATGAACTTGCCGCCGAGGCACTCGCTGACGAAGCAGTGCGGCGGCAATTTGTTGTTGAGATGCTGGTGGCGTCAAAGCAAGACAACCAACGGGCATCGCGGACGCTCGCCGAGTATTTGCTTGGGATGGAGCCGCGCCAGATGGTACGCAAGCTGATGGCGGGGGTGCGCAAGGATGAGATTAGCCTGCCGCCCGAGCAGCAGCAACTCCACACGATGGTGGCGCATGAGCAATACCCATTTTATCTTGACCCAATGCCGAACCTCTA
>CALHWA010000150.1 GCA_938036845.1 uncultured Candidatus Saccharibacteria bacterium
ACTATGTAGATATGTTTTCATTGCTGCTTGAGCTTGGCTAGCTTCAGCACACAATTTGAGATAGAATCCGCCAACAACGAGAAGCATGATGGCTGTCGGTATAACAATTACATAGAGAATACTACGGAGAAGGATGGTACGGAAGCTTAGTTTACTGTTGTCACTTAGTTTCTTCTTATGCATATTTTCTACCCTCACCCCCTACTTTGTGCTCTGTGACTATTCTAGCACGAATATAGAACTTCTGATTTCCCCTTTTATGCGCTATATCAGTCTAGATACCACATCGATAAACAGTCTCCATCCTGCTCCTCATTCCTTATCAATCACCTCAATCATCAGCTTGCTTTTTCAATACCTGGTTTATTTATAGTAACATTATCAGCAAAGACGATCGCTATCTTGACACGGCTATTCGTAGGGTCCTCAAAAAATGTAGGTCCCTCTACAAAGAGACTGGAGGTGCCTCCAGTCTCTTCATATAATTCCCTTTTTGCAGCAATTAAAGCAGATTCACCCGCATCGATCTTACCCGCAGGAAATTCTATAACACTTTGCTGCGCTCCGTGTTTATACTGACGCACCAGTAAAAATTTACCCTCTTGAGTGCGTGGAACGATCAAAACGGCGTTCATACCCTCTCGCACGTAATAATCATCGAGGACTTTGCCTGACGGGAGCCTGACGGTTTCAATATTGAGCTTGTACCACGGTGAGTCGACTAACTTCTTTTGACTTATAACGTTCCATTCTTGATTCATAGTATTATTGTAGTGTATCTTCAGATCTAGCACTACCATCAACTGTAGCATAAGTAGTATAAGCGGTGTCATACATCTATGTATAAACAAGACATTTACACACTCGCAGTTCCCTTTCAAATTGTGATACACCGTACATCATAGGACTCCAGCGGCACATAACAAGTGAGCTCAAGACGTGTTAGTTTTTATCTCTTCTCGTATGTAGTAAAATACTATACATGAATACTCAAGCGCACCACGTTATTACCGACGAACACTTGGTCGATGAAGCGCTATCTCGCTCAGTTGCCGAAATTCTTCCGAGCAAAGATAGCCTCAAAAAGGAGCTACAAAGTGGCCGCCGCCTCACATTCTATCTTGGTATTGACCCAACTGCGAACTATGTTCATCTTGGGCACTCAACAAATTATCTGATACTCGAACGGTTCCACGCTCTTGGCCACCGGATTATTGTGCTAATTGGCGACTTTACCGCGATGATCGGTGATCCGAGCGATAAAACCTCGATGCGTGTGCAGCTAACACGCGAACAAGTGCTGGAGAACCTGCAGACATTTAAGGCACAAATTGGCAAGATTCTAGACTTTAGCGATATCGACAACCCGATAGAATTCCAGTTTAATTCGGAGTGGCTCTCCAAGCTAACATTTGAAGATTCCGTGGAGCTTGCCTCCAACTTTACCGTGCAGCAGATGCTAGAGCGCGATGCGTTCAAAAAGCGAGTCGCTGCCGAGAAGCCACTCTTCGTCCACGAGTTCTTCTATCCGCTGATGCAGGGCTACGATTCTGTGGCAATGGATGTTGATGTAGAGATTGGTGGCACCGACCAAACATTCAATATGCTGGCTGGCCGTACATTACTCAAGCGCTACAAGCAGAAAGAAAAGTTTGTCATGACAACCACACTGCTCGAAAACCCAGAAACCGGCGAAAAATTAATGAGCAAAAGCCTTGGCACCGGTGTGGGTCTCGATCTGAATGCCAAAGATATGTTCTTTAAAATCATGCAGCTGGCGGATGCGGGTATTTACCAGTGTTTTGTGGATTGTACGCGCCTGCCTATGAGTGAAATTGCAGTAATTAAAAATCGACTCAACGACGGAGAAAACCCACGCGATATCAAAAAGGATCTTGCCCGAGAGATAGTGTCAATGTACCACGGAGCGAGCGCCGCCGTTGATGCCGAGCAGCAATGGGTCTCTGAGGTTAGTCAGAAGAATCTTGCTAAGGATATTGACGTCATTCAGGTAGATGTCCATGAGTCAATTATCGATATCATTGTTCGACTGGGCATCACAAAAAGTCGCGGCGAGGCCAGACGGCTCATCAAGCAAAATGCCGTGAAGATCAATGACTCCAAAGTTTCTAGCGAAGATACACCACTTGCTAACGATGACATTTTACGTGTTGGTAAGAAACACACCCTCAAGGTAGTTTTACGCTCATATCAATGATGCATTATTGTATAAAACTGGTGTTATACACCTGCTGTAGAAAAACATTCATCTGCTATCTTCTGGAGAATTACATGTGTTTGACGCATGTTAATGCGCTACTCTAAAATTAGACGCGTATAAGTACTTTTGTCGCAACCAACTCAGCATCCATCAACCAGTCAGCTACTCATAGCCCAGCATATCATACGCCGTGGCCGCCATATAGGCCTGGAGCCGCCGCACTGCTTGAGCCGCCTCAGGAGCGGGCTGAGCGCTACACACGGCATAATATCCCACTAAGCCAGCAAGCAGCGGCCGGTTCAGCTCAGCCTGCCAGGCCTGCACATCGTAGCCGCGGCGCGCCATATCGAGCAAAAACTCGGTTGCGCTCCACTGCCTTGGCACATAGGCTGCCCACTGCCAATCAATCAGCTTCACTTCATCTTGAGCAGCATGGTAGGCAATCGTCTCGCTCCGCACATCACCATGGCTCAACCGGTCGCACGGCTGGTCGGCTACCTGCTGAGCCAGCATGGCAAGATCAGCCAAGCGCTCGGTATTACTAAGCACAGCGCAAACCTGCTCGTAGCGCCGACGAATCACTGGCTTACTGGCTTGCTCAGCCCAGGAGCGGTACGTCTGCTGGAGCTCCTCACGCCGCGTGGCATCATCACGCAGTAGCATAAGCCCCTGGCATTGCACCACTCGATCAAACGCTGTAGCATGCAGCTCAAGCGTATCAGCCGCCGCCTTGGGCAGCTGCGTCTGCTCAAGCTGGGCAATCGCCCGCAGCACCGCCGCTATATACCGCTGACGAGCCAGCTTATCCGCCGCGTCAGGCGGCTGCCACTGCCAGCCATCCTTGGCAATATACGCCTGGCTAAGCATAATCACCCGCTCATTATCATACTGAACAAACTCCGTCACCAGAGGCGAACCGGCCTGCTGCAGCGCCCGAATCACCGCATCATCTTTGCTCAGAGCCGCTGCCAGCGCAGCGTGGTTCGAAGCTTCTGGATCAGCTTCCTTGACAAACACCGACTGCGTCCCAGCCAGTGCAACAGCTCGCCGGCATCCAGTTGACGCACCGTCAATTGGCACCACCCGCACCTGATCACGCGCCACCTTGCAGTGCTGCGCTACCATCGCAAGCGCCGATGGACTCAAAACCTGGGAAGACGACGGCTGACTCATACCTCTAGTATAGCAAAGGTGCTCTAAATCGCCATACCGACCAAAACGCGGCCCATCGCATGCTTCTCTGCTTCCCCTCTACCCAAAAAACAAAAACATATAAAAACCCGCTCATCCAAGCGGGTTTTAGTGTTTATCCTCACCGTAGCTACGACCGATCAGTCACCACATCAGGACGGTGGTCCGTCTCCATCATCTGCGGCGATGGCCCATAAACGCGGACACTGACATAATCCTTGGGTGAGTAGGTACACGTCGAGAAGAGATTATGGCGATCACGGCAGGCATCATGCTGCACGGTCACAATAGCCCGGCTGCCCTCCTTAGTAATCGTCGCTGTTGGCTCTTTGACACCCTTCATCTGCAGGTAATCTATCTCAACGCGTGGCTTCTCGGCATAGCCACCATAGCTCGCCCGAGTTGTCCCATCGACACGCACTGTGGTGGCATCGGCGACGTCAACTACCTTGGTGCGCTGCACGTCACGCATTTGGCGATCGAGACTCATCCCCGCATTCATGCCACCAACCGCTAGGCCAGAGATAGCAACTGCCCCAACGAGGAGTATCGCCAGCATCGCAATGCCAACCGGCCGCTTCAGCCGCCAGGCAAAGATACTCCATGCACCAAGTGAGAGCAAAGCAGTCAGCGCCACGCCGCCGAGCACTGCACAACCATACGCCAACCACAGCCAGCTCTGCGCAGCAAAGTCGCCCATGCTTGAGACCATAGTCGCGCTCATTACACCACCGACCATCAGGGCGACGAGTGCACCCAGCGCCATCATCAAGACCCCACAGCCAATCATAATGCGCAGCACCTTCGCTGCAGTCTGAGCTGCTTGGCTACCACCGGCAGGCTCGGCTGCGGCTTTTTTTAAGCTATCAAACGTCACTGGCTTACCTGCCATGCGCAGCTTATCCGACGCGGTCACTGCTGGTGGAATAGAAAGCCACATCACGATATAGATCAGCAGCGCCGTCCCAAACGTCATAAAAGGTGAGACGATCGCCAGCAAGCGAATCCACAACGGGCTAATCCCAAAGTATGCCGCTACCCCAGCACACACCCCACCGATCAAGGCGTGATCTGTATCGCGCATCAGCTGCTTGGGTGCCCCGTCCGCGAGAGCCGCCTCAGCCACATCTTGCAGCGCAGCATCGTCATCTCTTGCCTCGGCTTCACTGGCAAACTCCCGAGGTTCGCCCATCTGACCGCGCAGCGCCGTGACATCCTCAGCAGTCACCACATCATCGCGCGTCACACCGCGCTCGGCGAGCAGCTCAACCATCCGCGCTTCGATCTCGCGCATTGCTTCTGGTTCGGCATGCATCCGCTGC
>CALHWA010000151.1 GCA_938036845.1 uncultured Candidatus Saccharibacteria bacterium
TCGGCAAATTGCGGCGATTCGCCAGCGTGGGCGCATCCCGTTTCTCGTCGGCGGGACGGGCTTGTATGTCGATGCAGTGTTGTATAAATTTCAATTTCCGATGGTGAACAAAAAGCTTATGCAGCAGCTACAGGGCTATTCTATAGAAACTTTGCACGAACATTGCCAAAAACACAACATAGAATTACCTAGTAACAAATACAACAAAAGGCATGTCATTAATACAATAGTGCGAGAAGGACAACAGTTACAGAGGTCAGCGCATGTTGATAAAAATACATGGGTTGTAGGTATTGCAACACCGCGTGATGTCCTGCGTGAGCGTATTGCTGAGCGGACAGAGCAGCTTTTTGCACATGGTGTTGTGCAAGAAGCAACGGACTTAGCAGCCCAATACGGCTGGGACAGTGAAGCAATGACAGGGAATATCTACCCAATTATACATAAATTACAACAGGGCGAGTATACGCTTGAGCAAGCCAAAGCGGCATTTTGCACAGCAGACTGGCGCCTGGCCAAGCGGCAGATGACCTGGCTGCGGCGCAACCCAGACATCATATGGCACAGCCTGGAGGATGCCGAGACGTACCTTGGTGAGGTGCTCGCGCAAGCGCGCCAGATGTGATACCATAAATCTAGTTGGTGACCGTATGATAGATGCACTGTTTGGATCAAAAACTCGTGTGAAGTTGCTCCACCTTTTCTTGAATAATCCAGGAAAGGCATTTTATGTGCGCGAGATTACGCGGTTGATTAATGAGCAAATTAATTCGGTGCGCCGCGAGCTGCTCAATATGCTGGAGGTGGGGATCATTACGAGCGACAGCGTAGATAACAAATTGTACTACGAAGTAAACCAGCAGTACGAATATTATCCACCACTGCGCGTCATCTTTGCCGACCAAAAAATTGCTCCAGCCAAGAACAAGTCGGGTTACCGGCCTGCTTGGCAAGATGCGATTATGCAGTTGCCACGCTTGCGTGTGGCGATTGCGGCAGGGGCGTTGGTGAAAGGATCAGCCAGTACGATCGATCTGCTGCTCGTGGGTAACCTCTCGGCCGCCAAGGTGCGCAGCGTGGTGGCGGTTATCGAGCGGCAGGAGGGGCGCGAGCTGACGTATAGCATCCTGAGCTACGACGAGTTCTATTACCGGCTGAGCGTGCGCGATCGCTTCATTACCACCATCCTGACCAACAAGCATACCGTATTGGTAGACGTTGATAATATATTAAAAGAAGACGAAGGAGAGAATCATGCTTGATATCGAATACAAAGGCGGCAACACCGTCATCATTGCGACGAAAAAAACCACGCTGGCGGTCGACCCCAAACTATCGTTGCTCGGCCTGAAGGACGCTAAGACGAAGGACGCAGTAGAGCTTGCGACCGAAGAGCGCTTTGCGGTGGCTAACCCTGAGGCGCGCCTTATCATTGACCAGCCCGGTGAGTATGAAGTGGGTGACTATACCATCCGCGGCATTGCAGCCACGCGCCACATCGACACGCCAGAGAGTGAACAGCTCTCTACAGTATATCGCATTGAGTGTGGCGATATTCGCATTGCGGTGATTGGCAACATCGCGCCAGAGCTGACTGACGCTCAGCTCGAGGCGCTGGGGGTGATCGACATCGTCGTTATTCCGGTGGGTGGCTATGGCTATACGTTGGATGCGACGAGCGCCGCCGCTATTATTCGCAAGATCGAGCCACGAGTAGTAGTGCCCGTCCACTATGCTGATAGTGCGTTGCAGTACGAAGTACCGCAAGACACCGTGGAGGTCTTTGAGAAGGAGCTTGGTGCGCCAGTCGAGCAAAAGCCCAAGCTCAAAATCAAAACAGCGAGCAACCTACCCGAAGTGCTGACGGTGTTTGAGCTGGCTCGAAGCTAGGATTAATATATAACAAGCACAACCAGCCTCATAGAGAGGCTGGTTTTTTTGTGATATATCTCTACTCCGTTTTTCTCCTCGCTGTTTTATCTGGTGGGGTATGAATATTAGTTGTAGCCAGCACGAGTGTTGGTGGATCGATGGGCAAGATGGGGCCAGTCCCTATAGTTTTCTCAAGAAATGAGTGCGAGACAGTGATGAGGATTGTGAGATTCATAGTGGAATCATTGTCATAATGTGGTCGATTTGACACAGCGCACTAAATTCGATACACTTCGAAATACCACTATTATTTCGATTTATATCGAAGAAAGGAATGATTTTATGGAACAACAATCAACCACGCCGTGGGGTAAGATTGCGGTGCTAGCGCTAGGAGCCTTTGTTATTGGAGCGGATGGCTTCATGCTGGCAGCGGTATTGCCACAGGTGGCACAGCAACTGGGGGTGTCGCTGGGGCAGACTGGCTTCTTGGTAACGGTGTTTGCGTGGGTGTATGCACTGGCGGCACCACTGTGTGGCATGGTGATGGGACAGCGCAATCGGCGGTCGACCTTGATACTAGCACTAGCGATATTTGCAATTGGTAATGTAGTGGCAGCGCTTGCGTCGTCATTTGTGTGGATGATGGCAGCTCGAGTGATGGCGGCATGGGGCTCAGCTATGATGATGCCAACGGCAATGGCCTTGGCGACTAGCCTTGCCCCAGTCAAGCATCGTGGCAAGGCAATCTCCGTCGTTACAACAGGCATGACGATGGCAACGGTGCTCGCTGTACCGCTAGGCTCGGTTATGGGGGAGCGCTATGGCTACCATATGCTGTTTTGGGCGATGGCAGTGGCTGCGGTGCTGGTGTTGTGTGGCATTGTGCTGGGCATTCGGTCACGTGAGGCACAGCCAGCGCAGCAGGTACCAACGATTCGCACATTAGTAGCAGGCCTGGCTAATCGTCAGGTTGCATTGACGTTATTGATAACAGTAGTGATATTTGTCGCTGGCACCAGCGTGATTTCGTATCTGAGTGCGGTGGTGCAGCAGGCTGGTCTGCATGAGTACTTTAGCTGGATTTTGCTCATCTTTGGTGTGGGCTCACTCCTGGGTGGTGTGCTAGGCGGCTGGCTGACCGATCGTTTTGCCCACATTTGGCTGGCCCGCTGGGCAATGCTTGTCTTTGCGTTGGCGCTTGCTTTGCTTGGTGTGGCAGCTGGGATGTCAGGTGCGCTTGGTCTCGTTGGTGGCAGTGTGTTATTATGGACGGCTAGTGCGTGGATTGCCACGATTGCTCAGCAATACCGCGTCATTGCGCTTGCTCCAGAACGGGCTCAGCTGAATCTTTCACTCAATTCATCCAGTATTTACATTGGTCAAGGCTTTGGTGGTATGCTAGGTAGTGCGATTATTAGTAGCCAGCCAGCGCAGGTAATTCCGTTCGTGGCGGCCGGTGTGGTAGTGCTTGCCTTGGCAATGACCAGCAGGTATGAGACAATACAAAGGAAATGACATCCCAACAAAACACCCCAACTGACGCACTCGCACCAGAGCATGTCTTTGCCGCTCTGTCCGATCCGCTGCGGCTGCGGATTGTCCGTCGCTTGGCTGCGGAGGGGCGGCTGGGCTGCAGCCAGATTGATCATAATCTCTCACTCTCGACTGTCTCGCACCACTGCAAAGTCCTGCGCGAAGCAGGCATTGTCACGAGCGAAGCGGTTGGCACCCAGCGTGTACTGGTGCTGCGGCCAGAGTTTGCTCGGCAGTTCGCTGGCGTGCTCGCGACAATTGCTGAGTTAGATAAAGCGAAGTAACCACCAAAATATCCCCGTACACAGGGGATATTTACAGTTATCGTTTGCTCTGGGCGACTACACCGCAGCCTTGGCTTTTGTCTTGGCGCTGGTGAGCAGGCCTTTTTTCTTGAGGGTACGGATCGCCTTGGTCGAGAGAACCATAGTGACCTTTTGCCCATCTACAACGAAAGTCTTTTTCTGAAGGTTTGGTTTGAAGACTCGCTTGGTGCGTCGCAATGAGAAGCTCACATTGTTGCCGAATTGCTTACCCTTGCCAGTCAGTTCACATCGTGCTGCCATATTCTTATTCCACTTATAACTTATATTATTACAATCTGTATTAGTATACGCTGCCAAGGGGGCAATGTCAAGGTGGGTAGGCAATGTGGTACAATAAAGAAATGCATATTGATATCGCTCACCTCATTATCGTCCTTGTCGTTATTCTTATCTCAATGACGCTGCACGAGGCGATGCATGGCTTTATGGCGTACTGGCTGGGCGATGATACGGCTAAGGAGCAGGGGCGTTTGACGCTCAATCCACTGCATCATATTGATCCATTTTTGACCATCCTTTTGCCACTGAGCTTGGCACTGCTGGGCCTACCAGTGTTTGGTGGGGCTAAGCCAGTGCCGTACAACCCCGAGCGAGTGCGTGGTGACGAATGGGGCGCAGCGCTGGTGGGGCTCGCTGGACCACTGACAAACTTCGTCATTGCCTTCATCTGCTTCGGCCTATATGCGACGATCGCTGGGCCAGCAGTGCAGCCGCTGCTTGCTACGGCGGTGAGTGTGAATCTTGGCTTCTTTGTCTTTAATATGCTGCCTATCCCGCCGCTCGATGGTTCACGTGTGCTGTATGCTTTGGCACCGGAGTTTGTGCGCCGCGGCATGGAGGTGGTGGAGCAGTACGGCGTGATGCTGGTCTTTGTATTGGTGCTGGTCGGTAGCTCAGCTATTGGTAATGTGATGATGGCGGCCGTCAGGGGTATCTTGCAGCTTTTCTCGCTGGTGTTTGGCGTGTCGCTTGGTTAGGAGCAGGAATTGGGCCGTTTACCTGGCTTGGTACAGGGTTTAGATTGTAGGCTAGCTTGGTGGGAGATTGAATGAGGCTGTCTCTCGTACAAAGGTGAGTGTCTGTTATGAGCACGAGCAGAGTTTTAAACATCCAATACAAGAGGTGTTAATATTCAGCGGATATTGACATGTTTAGTACTAAAGAAGAGGGTGTGAGGATCTCAACCTCGCAAACGTGACGCCGCTTACCATTCTGTGGTATACTAAGAGTGTCCCAGACGAATATCGGGCGTGTATGATTTTCCTAACATCATATGATAGGGATTCCAATATTCACCGTACCCGTGGGTATGGATGAGGAAACCCACCTTGCATCATGCAGGGGAATATCAAGCGCCTGGGGTGAGTCTGGGATTTTTTGATGGTTGAGAGTATTGTGCTCACTCGTCATAAATCCCTTATGCTATAATAGGGAGGCAGTCTATTAGATGATCGCTTGCTACTTGGCAAGAGGAAAGTCCGGGCAGCACAGGATACGACAGTCGCTAACGGCGACCGGGGGCAACCCTAGGGAAAGTGCCACAGAAACGATACCGCTCCGCAACACCAATACTCGTGCGCAGTAGCGCTCTAGTAGCGGGGTAAGGGTGAAAGGAGTGAGGTAAGAGCTCACAGCGCTGCATGGTGACATGCCGCGGAGGTAAACCCTGTCGGCTGCAAGGAGATAGCCACGGATGAGTGATCCGCTTGTGGTTATCGCTAACCGCTCGATTTGCAGAGCAATTTGCAAACTAGATAGATGATCATCCACGACAGAACCCGGCTTATCGATAGGCTGCTTTATGGTATGATGTGTTAGCTCCAGCTTTGGAGCTTTGTTATTTTCTTGCAACCTCCTCGCCGAACAAGAAAATATTCTAGAAGGCCAGCGAATGTGGGGACGATAGGCTTTGTGATTCATCTGGCCGGAACATTTTCGGTGCGGGTATACTCCACCAAGTGGCCGCTCATCTACAAATGAATACACACCTCTGGTATGGAGGTGTGTATTCTTCACAACGTCGTATAAATTGCTACACTACTTGCGAGTGACGTGCTTAACGACAGCTGCAAAAGCCTGTGGCTCGTTGACGGCGAGCTCGGCGAGAACCTTGCGGTCGAGCGCCACACCAGCGGCCTTGATGTCGGCAATCAGGCGGCCATAGGTGGTGCCATTTTGCCGGGCGGCAGCGTTAATGCGGGTGATCCATAGCTGGCGCAGGTCACGCTTGCGGTTGCGGCGGTCGCGGTAGGCGTATTGCAGGGCCCGGATTACTCCTTGCTTGGCAAGGCGGAAGCTCCGGGTGCGATTGTGTTGCATTCCTTTGGCAGCTCGCAGCATCTTGGCGTGGCGAGCGTGGGCGGTTGTTCCTCGTTTGACGCGCATATGTTAGACTCCTAAGGCTCGTTTAGCATTTTTGGCCATACCACCAGTGATGGTAGCAGGGGTGTTGATATTGCGCTTGCGCGACTTGCTCTTCTTGGAGAGCATGTGGTTTCCGAAGGCACGCCGACGGGTCAGTTTGCCGGTACTGGTTAGCTTAATGCGCTTAGCAGTGCCCTTGTGGGTCTTGAGTTTTGGCATTACTTACTCCTTATTACGATGCTGAGGTTGCGCCCAGCCATCAGTGGTTTTTGCTCGACAATCGCTTCGTCCTCAAGGGCGGAGACGACCTGGCTAATCAGGTTGTAGCCAAGCTCACGATGCGCCATCTCGCGGCCACGGAAAAAGATCAAAACCTTGACCTTGTGCCCCTCAGCCAAGAACTTGCGAATCTTGCGCAGCTTAATCTCCAGATCATTAGCACCAATCTTTAGACCAAAACGCATCTGCTTGAGCTCATTGGCTTTGTTGCTTCGCCGGTTGCGCTGCTGCTCCTTCATCTTTTGGTACTGATATTTGCCCCAATCGATGATCTTCACAACGGGTGGGTTGGCATTGGGCGAAAACTCCACCAAGTCTACGCCAGCTTGCCGCGCCTTATCCAGGGCTGCCTGCCGGCTCATGATGCCAAGTTGTTCGCCGCTTTCGCCAATGACGCGCACCTCTCGTGCGCGGATGGCTTCGTTGATGCGGGTGGTTGATTTGATTGTGCTCTCCTTTGCTTGAGCTTAAAACGAATTGACTCCCCAAAAGTTTACCAGATGTCGCCGCAAAAGGCAAATAAAATATGCCGTGGTTTGGTGATTCTTCGCGGTGATTGCTCGGCGAGAGACGCTACAGGTGGGGTTATGAGAATAAAAGCCCCTTGGTTGACAGCGTTTTTCTCTTCTGTGCG